>CAMJMF010000093.1 GCA_946406925.1 uncultured Spirochaetales bacterium
CCTTATGGTTATAGATTTCGCCGTTAGCGGCAAGAATAATCTTTTCATCATCGCTGACGAGCGGCTGCTTGCCGCTCAAGGGGTCTACAATTGAAAGACGCTCGTGGCTCAGGATAGCATTATTACCGGTATACACGCCGCTCCAGTCCGGCCCGCGATGACGAATCTTCTTAGACATCTCCAGAACCTGTGCACGAAGCTCTTCTTTCAAGCCTTCGCTAATCGGCTGACTACCGCTGTTTAAATCAAATGCTCCAACGAAACCACACATAAAAAAACCTCCAAGACCTCCGGAAGCACCCGAAGGTGACAGGCATAAAAAAAGAGGCCGTAGACAGTACCTCGCATGTGCGAAATATTATCTACGACCTCTTTGCCGTTGGAATATTTATACTCCAACAAAAAATTTTTGTCAATTACGCAAGCCTCAACGGCTCATGCCTGTTTTTCATTTGTAAGCAGACTTTTTTTGTTTTATAATTATTTAAACATCAAGGGAACCTTAAGTAAATTATGAAAGACGGAAAATTCACAGTGAAGCAACTAGTCGCCCTGCTTTTGGTTTTATGCCCGGTGCTTCTTTATGCGCATGGTGTTACGGTATATGACCATGCCAAGATTAAGGAAAGGTCTACTTTTAGAATTATGGGTGAAATAGATTTGCGCACAGAAAAAGATACAGCTGCACTGCCAAAATACAGGACGCTGAACCACGAGTTCGGCATGAAGGTTGATGTTCTTGAAATTATAAAAGCCGATGACTACGAAAACCAGCACGGACTGTGGCTCTGGGTGCTTCTTGCGGCACCAATGTGGGCAGACAACGGTGAATGGCTTGAAAAATACCAGAAATTTCTGATCTTTCTTCCCGATGAAATGCCGCTTTTTGATTTTGAAGACGATTAGACCTGCCCGGAAATTCAGTTAGTTTTCGGGCAGCGCTGCTTTTTTGTTTTCTCCAATTAAGACTTATGATATAATTTCAGCATTATGGTAACAAATATTATTAAACGTATAGTCAGCGCATACAATTCTGTAAGCCTGATTCTGAGAATTTGTGCAGGAATTGTAATCGGTGCAATTCTTGGTATTTTTCTTTCTGGTGCCGGCTGGATTTCGGTATTCGGAAGCCTGTTCGTAGGTGCGCTCAAAGCTATTGCACCGGTACTTGTATTTGCGCTTGTTTCAAGCTCTCTTGCAAAAGGTGCCGCAAAGCTTGACCGCCGTTTTGGTCTGGTAATTATTCTTTACCTTATCACAACACTTTTAGCATCGCTTGTTGCTGTTTCGGCAAGCTTCATTTTTCCGCAGACAATTACACTTGCTCAAAAAGTTGAAGTTGATGCTGCACCGGCAGGAATCGGTCAGGTTTTGAACAATCTGCTTATAAACGCAGTTTCAAACCCGATTGATGCTCTGGTCCGTGCAAATTACATCGGAATTCTTACATGGGCTTTGATTTTCGGTTTTGCCATGAAGAAATTTGCCGGCGATACAACAAAATCAATGTTCACAGAAATTGCACAGGGCATTTCACAGATTGTACGCTGGATAATAAACCTTGCTCCGTTTGGAATTATGGGACTTGTATTTGAAACTGTATCAACAAACGGTCTTGGAATCTTTACAAATTACGGAAAACTTCTTCTTGTGCTTGTCGGTTCAATGCTTTTCATGAATCTGATTGTTTCTCCGGCAATTGTTGCAATTATACTCCGCAGAAATCCGTATCCGCTTGTATTGCGCTGCCTCCGCGAAAGTGGAATTACAGCTTTCTTTACAAGAAGCTCAGCCGCAAATATTCCGGTAAACATGGAGCTTTGCGAAAAACTCGGGCTTGACGAAGATATGTATTCAGTTTCAATTCCGCTCGGCGCAACAATCAACATGGACGGCGCGGCAATTACAATTGCAGTAATGACACTCGCTGCTGCAAATACCCTCGGAATTTCTGTTGATATTCCGACAGCATTGATTCTCTGTGTACTTGCAACGCTCGGTGCCTGCGGTGCTTCAGGAGTCGCAGGCGGCTCACTGCTTCTTATTCCGCTTGCATGTTCGCTTTTCGGCATTTCAAACGACATTGCAATGCAGGTTGTCGGCGTCGGCTTTATTATCGGTGTTGTTCAAGACAGCATGGAAACCGCACTCAACTCATCAAGCGACGTGCTTTTCACTGCAACCGCAGAATATTATTCATGGAAAAAGAACGGAAAACCGCTTCCTGAAAAATTCTAGATAAAAGCATTTGAAGCAAAATATTGATTAGCTAAAAAAAGCTGCCGGCACTCAACATGGATTCATGCAGTACCGGCAGCTTTTTTATTTAGAAATCATTTTGCCTGAACAATTACATGCAGAACTTTGGTTTTCTGCTTGTTAAAGATGCGGGAGAACTCAAAATGTATTACCTTCTGCACAATCTTCGGCTCAAGCTCATGAGTGCGCACTGAAAGTGTCAGTGACTGAATCGGATTCAATGTTTCAACAGCTGCCTGCTTAAAATCAGGAGAATACAAATTTTCCAGATATTTTTTAAGAGACTGTGTCTTATCACGCGGAAGAATTCTTGCCATAAGAAGCAGAAAGTTATAGTTCTCTGGATTTGGGCAGCCCAAGATACGCGGTGTTGATTCAGAATACTGAGGACTAATATTCCATTGTGCATCAATCATAAAAAGCGCGTATGGAATTGACTTCATAAGAGCACCAAAGCTTTCTTCACTTAAAGAAGATTCTTCAAGCTTTTGCATTACATCATTATATAAGGAAGAAATCTGACCAATTTCTGTGAAAGGCTCTACAGGAAGCCGTACAGAAAGGTCTCCGGTTACAGCCTGTTCCTTCATTTTTGCATACACATCAAAAATTTCAGTTGAAGCACCATGTTCAACAATGTTGAGTCCCTTGTCTTCATCTTCAGAAGAAACACGCAGCGGAACAATCTTATTCAGAATCCAGAAGCCTATTAACGCAAGACCAAAAGCCCAAACGCCGCAGGCTGTAACTCCTATAAACTGGGCAAGGAACTGGCTGCCAAAAATCGGGTTTGTGCCTAAAAGTTCAGGCTGCCCGAAGATTCCGACTGCAAGTGTTCCCCAGACACCGGCACAAAGATGAACCGGAACTGCGCCGACAGCATCATCTAATTTCAGCTTTTCAAGGATGAAAGCGCCTATAAGCATTACAATGCCGCCCACAGCACCTATTATTGCCGCCGCACCGGGAGTAACACAATGACAGTTTGCAGTAACTGAAACAAGACCTGCCAAGGTTCCGTTTATTACAAAGTTTACGTCAGGAATCTTTTTAAATGCCCAGCCGACAAACAAGGCTGAAAGCATACCAGTAGCAGCACCAATACAAGTGTTCAGCAGAACCTGCGGAACAATGTCATTGAAAGCGAGAGTTGAACCGCCGTTAAAACCGAGCCAGCCGAACCACAGAATGAATACGCCGGCAACTGTCATAGGTACATCGCAGCCCTGTATATCACGCGGTTTCTCATCTTTTGGGAATCTGCCCTTTCTTGCGCCCAGAATAATAATTCCTGCAAGACCTACATAACCGCCTACAGAATGAACAACCGTAGAACCGGCAAAATCAACAAATCCGAGTTTATAAAGCCAGCCTTGTGCATCAGAAATATATGAAGGCTGAATTCCTGCCCAGGCCCAATGCCCAAAAATCGGATAAATTATAAGCGACATCAAAAAAGTTGAGATGATGTAAGAAGAATACTTCATTCGTTCTGCAACTGCACCAGAAACAATCGTTGCACTGGTTGAACAGAACATCGCCTGAAAAAATAAAAATGTACCTGTATTAAAATCAATGTTCATTCTGGCTCCAGGAATAAAGCCTGAACGTCCTATAAAACCATCAGAAGACGTTCCGAACATAAATGCAAAACCTACAAGCCAATAAACAAAAAGAGAGATACCAATATCTGTAAGGTTTTTTATGGCAACGTTAATGCTGTTTTTCTCACGTGTAAGACCAGACTCCACCATAGAAAAACCAGGCTGCATAAAAAAGACAAGTGCACCTGATACAGCAACCCACATTGCGTCCACAATACTATTCATAAAAAACCTCCATAAGTAAAATTAAACTGCATTAAAATATAGCCACCCGTTTTCGCGGGTGGCTATGGATGATTACTAAACACTGACTATTTCAAATTAGTCCTGCAAAGCTTCGTAGCCTTCTTCGCCTGTGCGAACCTTTACAACATTCTGAACATCGTATACGAAAATCTTTCCGTCGCCGATGTTTCCTGTGTAAAGAACTTCCTTAGCGGCTGTAACAACCAGATCAACAGGAACTTCGCTTACAACGATGTCTACCTTAATCTTTGGCAGCAGTGTCATATCCATTTCAACACCACGGTATTTCTGAACATTTCCGTGCTGCTGGCCGCAGCCAAGTACGTTTGTAACTGTCATACCTGTTACGTTTATATCGTTCATTGCAGCCTTGAGTTCTTCGAACTTGCTCTGGCGTGTAATGATTGTTACCATGTGGAACTTTGCATCCGGGCGGGCAGTTGCCTTTGTAACCGGAATTGCTTTTTCAACTGGAACAGCTGCACTATTGCCTGCAACAGCAGAAATACCGCCGATGCCTGCTTCACCTTCTGTCATAACCTGCGGAGCCATGATGAAGCCTGCATAGCTTGAATCAATTCCGTGCTCAAGCTTATCAAGACCGATGACTTCTTCTTCGCGGCTTGCACGCAGACCGTGGAGTTTCTTAATCAATGAGAAGGTGATAATCATACAAACTGTTGTCCAAGCAACAATTGTGACTTCGCCAAGACACTGAACACCAAGGTGATGGAAACCGCCGCCATAGAATACACCGTTTTCAACGTTGAACAAACCGTCTGACAATGTACCCCAGATACCGTTTGCAAGATGAACTGCAACAGCACCAACCGGGTCATCAATGTGGAGTTTCAAATCAAGGAACTCTACAACAACTACAACGATGATACCAGAAACAATACCGATTATGCTTGCGCCGAGAGCGTCAACTGTAGCACAAGTTGGTGTAATTGCTACAAGACCAGCCAAAGAAGCGTTCAATGTCATAGAAACATCAGGCTTGCCGTTCTTGATCCATGTGAAAATCATTGTTGTAACAGCAGCAACAGCCGGAGCAATTGTTGTTGTTGTGAATACGGCAGCAAGACCGCCGACACCTTCAAGCTGTGTACAGGCAGCACCGTTAAAGCCGTACCAGCCGAACCAAAGAATGAATGTACCCAAAGCACCCAAAGTCAAAGAGTGACCGGGAATAGCGTGAACCTTTGTTACCTTTCCGTCTTTATCATAATCATACTTGCCGATACGCGGACCAAGGAACATTGCACCAATCAAAGCTGCTGTTCCACCAACTGAGTGAATTGCAGCACCACCGGCAAAGTCTACGAAACCAAGCTGAACAAGCCAGCCCTGTGGGTTCCATACCCAACCGGCTTCAATCGGATAAACAACTGCTGAAATTACAGCAGAATAAATACAGTATGCGCTGAATTTCGTGCGCTCTGCCATAGAACCAGAAACGATTGTTGCGGCAGTTGCACAGAACACAAGGTTGAACACAAAGCTTGACCAGTCAAGCTCGGCAAATTTTGTGAACAGCTGAAGATTCGGTTTTCCGATAACACCAAATATATAATTCTCGCTCATCATCAGGCCGAAACCAAGCAGCATAAACATTGGAGTTCCGATACAGAAGTCCATCAAGTTTTTCATGATGATGTTTCCTGCGTTCTTCGCTCTTGTAAAACCTGTTTCAACCATTGCAAAACCACACTGCATAAAAAATACAAGTGCAGCGCCAATCAAAAACCACACACTCCAAACTTCACTCATTTATAAGCCTCCTGTGTAAGTCTGTGTATAAAAAAATAAAGGCGGTGACATCATGAAACAGTGTGCTGTGCACAGCGCACACTATATCGACATCATCGCCGTTCATGCGTCTTATCAAGACATGCATTGCTGCCGCCCTGATTCAGCCGCTTTTAAGATTGAAAAAAAATCCCAACCTTAAATAAAAAAACGCCACGGCTTTCCAAACAGGAAAATCGCGGCGCCTTTGCCAAAAATAAAAAAAGCGTCGAAGAACTAAATCTACGACGCCTTTGTCTAAGTTGCTTTATTTATAATGAATTCAAAAAAAAGTGTCAATACAGTTTTTGCATTTTATCAACTTTTTTTTTGCTTATATTAGCGCGCCGCGTCTTACGCTTATGATATTTTGAAATGAATAGATTAAAAAAATGCTGTTACCCCAGATTTATTTGATTTGACACATAATTGATCGATTGAAAAGTAACTAATGCTTCTTGTAATTATAGTGTCTTGCAAAAAAAATCACTTTTAATCTATATTTATTGTTATGTTATTTCACAAAGAGTAGCGAGATAGAGAACAATATGAAAAATAAACAGCATAAGAACTTTTTATTTATAAATATAACACTATTATTGACAGCATCATTTATAATACTATGTGGGGTTATAGGTTTATTTAGAAAAAATTTGCATCTTTTCAAATATTTTTCAACCCATTCTATAGTAATTATCTTATTTAGTTTCTGTGTTTTCGCAGCTGGTTTTTTATTCTTCTTTCTGTGTATAAAACTTTTAAAAATTAAACCAGATATAACACCAGAATATAAGAAATCAAAAATTTTATTTTTGATTATCGGTTATGTTTTTTACTTCATTGCGTTGTTTTTATTGGTTTTAAAACAATGGGGCATAGACAGATTTCCTATTGATCAACCAGAAATCGTTTATTTTACTTTATTGAATATTAATGGAGCCGTAATAGATAAAAGTATTTATTATGAAGCGGTTATACTTCTTATAAAGTGCCTTCTGCTTTCTTCTGTTTTCTTTTTTATAATATTTATTTGTGAGCAAAAAAACAAATACTATTATTTGTTTATAAAAAATAAAAAAGCAACTAGCATAAATTTCTTATATTTTATTTGGGGATTATTTATATTTCTCATTTCTTTTGCAGATTCATGCTATGATTTAAATGTAGTGGATTATGCAAAAGTTATTGAGAAATATAGTAAACCTGCAATAGATTCTGATTTCTATCTTTCTGAATATGTTGTACCAGAAGATGAAAAAATTATATTTCCTGAGAATAAAAAAAATTTAATAATCATTCTTATGGAATCAATGGAAAGTTCATTCGCTGATAAAGAAAATGGTGGCGTTATGAATAAAAACTTAATTCCAAATCTCACAAGGATTGCCAATGAAAATATAAACTTTTCCAATACGGATAAAGTTGGTGGTGGAATAGACTTGACCGGAACGGGATGGACTATTGCGGGAATGTTAGCGAAATTTGCAGGATTACCTTTCAACCTTACAGGAGATGCAAATCATAACCGTTCCTTTTTCTTACCGGGTGCAGTCACATTGACAGATATCTTAGATAGAAACGGTTATAAACAAATATTTATGTTTGGAAGTGACAAGCAGTTTGCCGGCAGAGACGCACTTTTGGAAACTCATGGTAATGTAGAAGTCCATGATACCACCTGGTACAAAAATAATAAAATGTTGCCAAATAGCTATTCGGTTTTCTGGGGATTTGAAGACAAAAAACTTTTCAATTTTGCAAAATATGAACTTTCCAATTTAAGTAAAACAACTCAGCCTTTCATGCTTGGGCTTCTTACAGTGGATACACATATGCCAACTGGTTATAAATGTGAAGAATGTCCAGATACAGAAGATATGCCTCTAAAGAATGCTATTTTATGTTCTGATATGCAGGTTTCAGCTTTTATTGACTGGTGTAAAACCCAACCTTGGTACGATGATACTGTTATTGTAATAATGGGCGATCACCTTTTTATGGTTACAGAAGATACAAATCCATTTGGAAAAATTGAAGATGATTCCAGAAGATGGCTTGATATTTTTATAAATTCGAATATTGAAAAAGATTCCAAGATAATGCAAAATCGAGTTTTTTCCTCTTTTGATATGTTCCCTACAATCTTATCTGCAATAGGTTGTGAGATTGAAGGAAATAAACTAGGATTCGGCGTAAATTTATTCTGCGATGAAAAAACTTTATGCGAAAGATTTTCAATTGATTATTTAAATTCTGAGATCATGGTTAGAAACCGTCTTTATGAAAACATGGAATATATGTTTGAAGAAAAATAATCAATAAGTACAGCAGCTAATTGCATAATCGCATGTTCTACAACTTTGTGAGTTTGTCAGAATTGTAGTTTTGTTACAAGTGCTTCTCACGGACTATAAAAGGCTTGCACATCAATGAATTGCTTTATTGGTATATTTTCCCCACTAAAAGCTGTACTTGCCTTTTACATAGAAGGTGCTTAAGTTTTTGTATTTGCCGTATTCGCCGGTGCGGCCGCCTGGTCCGGCAAGAAAGATGTATGCACCTGCCGAAAGGCTTGTCTGGTCAGAAAGGCTGTATGAGACAGACGGCGCAAACATTGTGTCAAAATCGTCAAAGTTTATTACAAAGCTCAAGCTTGCTTCGAGCGTTTCATTCAAAAAGTTTCTTGAAGCGCTGAAAGTTGCGCCGTGCGTAAATTCGTCATTGCGCTTAAGCTGCTTTACATCGCCGAAGATGCGGTCAAAATGATACTGGGCGGTAAAAGTCCAGCCCTCCGGCATCCAGTCTATGCCCACAAGAGCGGCAAGCTCGTTGTGCTGTTCTGAAAACTCTGCGCTGCCGGCAAGAATTGATTCCGCTGATTTTTGGAAATGCCGCTTCGGGAAGAACGCCGTCTCAAAGCGGAGAACAGTCGCGCCGATTGGCAGAGCCGCGTCTGCACCGATCATAGCCATGCGCTTATACTCGCCGGTTATAATCAGCCCGTTCGGCATTGCAGGATACGGAAACTGCGGCGCACTGAAAGAAATTGTATAATTCAAAAGCGGAACATCGTCCCAGCCGTAAAAACCGTAAAGCGAAACATCAAGTGCCGAAAAATATCCCGAAACCTTAAGGCCGTACTCTCCGTTTTTGATTGACGTTTTGGGCTTTTCAAAGTCTTTGACCTTTATCGGCAGCACAAGCGTTGTGTTCATAGCCGGAATTGGAAAATCTACTGTGTCAGGCACAATAAGCTTTCTAAGCATATTGCCTTCATCAAGCGGAAGCTTTGCCGGTGTAAAAAACGGAATCCACCAGGCATCTGCCGTAAACGAATTGCCGTTAACCGAAAAGCGGAGCGCGTCAACGCCAAGCGTTGAATTGCTGCCTGTAACTGCCGAAAAGCTCGACATATCGCTTGGGCAGAGCACATTGGTAATGTCTATTCCGTCTGCCTTGCCCCATGCCGCTTTCTGCCGCCCGACCCTGATTCCCCAGAATGTGCCTGAATAGTCAACCCATGCCTCGTTCATAGAAAAGCTGCGGTAGCCAAAATTGCTGATTTTGGTTTTATTGTCAAAGTCAGTTATTTTGTTCAAAAGTTCTACACCATTATAGATAAAACTGAAATTGGCATAGCCTGAAAAATTATTGTAATAGGCGTCTATCTTGCCTGTAAAAAAAGCATCGCCTAAAGTAAACCGCCCTTCATAAGCGTCTCTATCTCTCCACGGAGCAGCAGCGCCGATAATTGACTCAACGTCACCTGAAAAGTCTGCACCACCGTCCGCAAAAGAAAACCCGAATGTGATAAGCAACATTAATATAGAAAGAAACTTGTTTTTCACGAAACACTCCTGTTTAATTGAAGGGCGGACAAGCGCCGCACAGCATTATGCGGCGCGTTAAAGCTAGAATCGCACTCTGCCCTTCTCCAATGCAGCAACTGTAAACAAAGAATCATCAATATCGTCTGCATTGTAGATAATATTTTCAGACTCAATGAGAGACCATGTACCAGTCTGAACGTTTTCCATCTTGAGTTTTTGAGCAGTTGTGTAGCCGTCAATTGTAGTAAAATCTGTGCAATAGAGAATGCGGTGAAGCTGATTCTGTCTGTCAAAGAATTCACAGCGGCGCATAATAAAATCTGATTTTGCTATGTATACAATACTGCGCGGATCTTTCACTGTTTTATCTTTGCTGATGGATTCAACTTTGTAGCATTCAACTCCGTCTATGGCTTCTTCACCAAGCAGGTTATAGTCATATTTATTAATGTCGCGGTCGCCCATATCTTTATAAGTAAAGTCTGTACCCATAAAGCTGCCTTCGCTTTCTGAACCGCTTGAAGCAATGCGGCGTGTCTTTTTCATTGCAGGCATGTAGAGCCAGTTGTCAGAATCTTTTTTGGCACCGCTTGCGTCGACTTCATATTCAAACATGAGGTAGCCTGTGCCTGAAACATCTTTTGGAGAGCTGAATACGATAAGTTCTTTTGAAACATCACCGTAATCCTTTTTCTTCATAATAACTTTGCGGATTCTGTCAGTTCCTTTTTTTGAATGAATTGTAAGCGTTGCTGTAGATGAAGAAGTTTCAGGCGAAGGCACTTCATCTGATTTCTTCATAACATCGTAGCCGCTGAGAGACTGCGCAAAAAGCGAGCCGGCAAGTAAAAGTGCAGAAAGTGTAAGAATTGATTTTTTCATAGTTTTACTCCTATTAAAAGTCAAGAAGATTGTTTCAACAATCGATTGACTTTTAAGCCACTTCGCAATGTAATGAGAAGTGGCAGTGAATAAGTAAGTTTGCAACGCAAACTTGTCAGGATAAATAGCCGGCGACATTGTAGACGGCTTTTTATCCCAACTCCTTATATTTTGTCATTGCGACAAACTTCTCGTCATCGCAACGACGGTTTTTTACTTCTTGCCGAATGGTTTGCTGATATAGAGCAGCACCGGCGTAATCGTATAATCTGCAATCAATGCACCGCCAAGACCAATCATAGAAAGCCAGCCGAGGCGGACCAGCACAGTCATCGTGCTGAACAAGAAAATGAAGAACATT
>CAMJMF010000094.1 GCA_946406925.1 uncultured Spirochaetales bacterium
AACGATGATATCGTCCATTGAAAGAGTTGCACCGAAGAAAGTTGCATATTTGTAACCGCAGGCTTTGATTGCATCAAGCATTTTTACAGTGAGCCAAGGACCGCTCTTCTTGTAAACCTTTTCAATAAGCTTACGGATTTCTTTATCACCAAGAAGTTCGTTTACATAATCAACTTCAGGCGGCATCAATTCATTGAAAATCAAGCGGCCGGCAGTTGTTGCAATCAAATCGCCTTTCTTGAAAGAACCGTCTATTGCATCTTTTGTTGCAGGAACCTTGATTTCTGACTGATAGTCAATGTTCTTTGCTTCAGCAGCAAGCTGAACTTCGTTTGCACAAGAGAAACGCTTGCCTTTGCCTTTGCCAGACGGCTTAATCTTTGTCAAATAGTAAATACCAAGAACCATGTCCTGTGACGGATAAACGATTGTCTTACCGTTTGCAGGGTCAAGAAGGTTTCTTGCAGAAAGCATCAATGTCCAGCATTCCATCTGAGCAGCCTGTGTCAGCGGAACATGGATAGCCATCTGGTCGCCGTCAAAGTCAGCGTTGAATGCTTTACAAACAAGCGGGTGCAGACGGATAGCTTTTCCTTCAACAAGAACAGGTTCAAATGCCTGAATACCAAGACGGTGCAATGTAGGAGCACGGTTCAGCATAACAGGATGCTCGCGGACAACTTCATCAAGAATCTGATAAACTTCAGTTGCTTCGCTTTCTACGAGCATTTTTGCTTTCTTAATATTATAAACGATGTCTTTGTCGACAAGTTTCTTCATTATAAAAGGCTTGAACAATTCAAGAGCCATTTTTGTAGGCAGACCGCACTGCCACAGCTTCAATTCCGGGCCAACGATAATTACAGAACGGCCGGAATAGTCTACACGTTTACCAAGAAGGTTCTGGCGGAAGCGGCCCTGCTTACCTTTCAGCATGTCTGAAATTGATTTAAGCGGACGGCTTGAAGCACCTTTTACAACGCGCTTTCTCTTTGAATTGTCGAACAAAGCGTCAACTGCTTCCTGAAGCATACGTTTTTCGTTTCTGATGATGATGTCAGGAGCAGAAAGAGACATAAGTCTCTTTAAGCGGTTGTTCCTGTTAAGAACGCGGCGGTACAAATCGTTCAAGTCTGAAGTTGCAAAGCGTCCGCCATCAAGCTGTACCATAGGGCGCAGTTCAGGTGGAATAACTGGAATTGCATCAAGAATCATCCATGAACATTTATTTTCAGAAGATCTGAAATTTTCTACGATTTCAACACGTTTCAAAAGGCGCTTGTCGCTCTTTGCGCCCTTTTCAATCATTTTTGCACGCAATTCAGCTGCAAGCTCATCAAGGTTAAGGTTTTCAAGCAAGATTTTGATTGCTTCTGCACCCATGCCTGCTGAGAACGAACCGCCGTAGCGTTCCTGTGCTTCAGAATATTCGTCCTCGCTGAGAAGCTGCATTTTCTTAAGGTCTGTGTCACCCGGATCAATAACAATGTATTTCTCGTAGTAAAGAACAGATCTGAGGGCAGCAACCTGCAAATCAAGCAGCAAGCCCATGCGTGAAGGAACAGAACGATAGTACCAGATGTGAGATACAGGAGCGGCAAGGTCAATGTGTCCCATGCGTTCACGACGAACTTTGAAATGAGTAACTTCAACACCACAACGGTCACAAATAACGCCCTTATAGCGGATTGACTTGAATTTACCACAATAACATTCCCATTCTTTAGTTGTACCAAAGATTCTTTCACAGAAAAGACCGTCTTTCTCTGGGCGCAATGTTCGGTAATTTATTGTTTCAGGCTTCTTTACTTCGCCGTAAGACCATGCACGGATTGTTTCCGGTGAAGCGAGTTTAATCTGCAAACTATCAAACTCTTGTATATCTCGCATCTATTTCTCCTATCTAGTTACTTGCATTAAACACTTAGCAGGAAATCTTCTATATAACTCAAGAAGATTCCCTGTTAACTAACAAATCAGAATGCTGAATTTGACTTATCGATAAGTTCGCGGTCGCGTTCTGTCAAACCGATCTCTTTGCCCTGTGCATCATAAATTGTAAAGTCAAGAGCAAGACCACGTAATTCCTGAACCAAAACATTGAATGCTTCCGGAACACCGGCTGCTGTTGTAGGTTCACCTTTTACGATTGATTCGTAAATCTTAGAACGGCCTGTCATATCATCTGATTTGATCGTCAGAAGTTCCTGCAATGTATTTGCAGCACCATAAGCTTCAAGAGCCCAAACTTCCATTTCACCAAGACGCTGACCACCAAACTGAGCTTTACCACCCAACGGCTGCTGTGAAACAAGTGAGTATGGACCAGTTGAACGGGCATGCATCTTGTCATCAACCAAGTGGTGCAGCTTCATAAAGTAGATAACACCAACGAAAACTGGGTTTTCAAACGGCTGACCTGTTCTACCGTCTCTCAAAATTGCTTTTGAGTTGCTCATGAAACCAGCCTGCTCAAGCTTTTCACCAATCTGTTTGTTTGAAGGAGACTGGAAAACAGGTGCTTCGTACCATTCATCAAGGTACAAACCTGCAAGACCAAGCTCTGATTCCATAATCTGACCAATGTTCATTCGCGAAGGAACGCCCAAAGGATTCAAACAGATATCAAGCGGTGTTCCGTCTTCCATGTAAGGCATATCTTCAACCGGAAGAATGCGGGCAACAATACCCTTATTACCGTGGCGTCCAGCCATTTTGTCACCTTCACGGAGCTTGCGTTTTGTAGCAATAAGAACTTTTACAATTTCATCAACGCCAGGGTTCAAGTCATCACCGGCTGTGCGTCTCATGCGCTGAACATCAATAACAGTACCTTCAATTCCATGTGGAACACGCAGTGAAGAATCGCGGACTTCTTTAGCCTTTTCACCAAAGATTGAGTTCAACAACTTGAATTCAGGTGTTGTCTCTGTTTCAGACTTTGGAGTAACTTTTCCGACAAGAATATCACCCGAGCGGACTTTTGCACCGATGCGGATAATACCTTCTGAGTCGAGGTTGTCCAAAGCTTTCTCGCCTGTATTCGGAATATCACGTGTAATCTTTTCAGGACCAAGCTTTGTCTCGCGGATTTCTGTTGAGAATTCCTTGATATGAATAGAAGTAAACATATCTTCTTTGACAACGCGCTGAGAAATAAGAATAGCGTCCTCATAGTTGTATCCGTTCCATGGAACGAATCCAACGAGAATGTTTCTTCCGAGAGCAAGCTCTGCGTTATATGTTGCAGGACCGTCTGTAAGAGGCGTTCCCTTTTCTACGTGCTGACCAAGCGATACAATCGGTCTCTGGTGATAGCAGGTATCCTGGTTTGTACGCTGGTACTTCAATACTGGATAAACATCAATGTCTTCCGGATTCTTCTGTGTTACAGGTTTTACTCTGATTTCTTCAGATGTTACCCAAACAACTTCGCCGGCGCGTTTTGCTTTTACAAGAACGCCTGAATCGTAAGCACATTTGCGCTCCATACCAGTTCCAACACGTGGCGGCTCCGGGAAAAGAAGAGGAACAGCCTGACGCTGCATGTTTGAGCCCATCAATGCACGGTTGGCGTCGTCATGCTCAAGGAACGGAATAAGTGCAGCAGAAACAGAAATAATCTGTTTTGGCGAAACGTCCATGTACTGAACATCTTTTGGCGAGCGAGAAGTATAATCACCACGGCGGCGGCAAGAAATTGTGTCAGTAACAAACGAACCGTCTTCTTTCATGTCTTCTGAAACAGTACCGATGAAGTAGCGGTCTTCTTCCATAGCTGAAAGATATTCAACATCCTGTGTAGCTTTTCCGTCTACAATCTTTCTATACGGAGCTTCAAGGAAGCCGTAGTCGTTTACGCGTGTATAAATTGCAAGTGAAACAATAAGACCGATGTTCGGACCTTCAGGTGTCTCAATAGGACACATTCTTCCGTAATGTGTATAGTGAATATCGCGGACTTCGAAACTTGCGCGGTCACGTGAAAGACCGCCCGGTCCTAACGCATTCAAACGGCGTTTATGTGTCAGTTCTGCAAGAGGGTTAACCTGATCCATGAACTGAGAAAGCTGGCTTGAACCGAAGAATTCCTTAATAGCGGCAACAATCGGTTTAATAGAAATAAGATCCTGAGGCTTCATAGTCTCAGTTTCTTTCATGCTCATTCTTTCTTTGGCGATTCTTTCCATTCTGCTGAATGCTGTCTTCAGCTGGTTTGTCATCAATTCGCCTACAGAACGAACACGGCGGTTGCCAAGATGGTCAATATCATCAACAGGCTCGTCGCCGCAGTAAACTGTAATAAGATATTTCATTGTAGAAATGATATCTTGCTTTACAAGTGTGTGTTCTTCGATATTTTCTTTATAGTCGAATTTCTTATTGAGCTTGTAGCGGCCTACACGACCCAGGTCATAGCGTCTCAAAGTAAAGAACATTGTGTTCAAGTCTTTTTCTGCATTTTCTACAGTAATTGGTTCACCAGGAAGCAATACTGAATAAACTGCAGCGAGAGCATCTTCTTTTGTCGGTTCGTCAGACTCAGCGCCTTCTTTTGTAAAGCGGATTTCTTCTCTTTCAAAACAGTTGATAAGCATCTGAGAATTAAGCGAGCCTTCTGCCTCAAAATCAATAACTGTAATGTTTTTGATTTCATTTGCAAAAAGTTCGTCAATGCTGTGTGGATGAAGTTTTTCACCCGCGCGGAACAACTTTTTAGTTGTATCTGTTTCTTTATCTTCTATATATATAGCACTTGCAAGAACTTTTCCGACAAGGTCTTCTTTTTTGCAGGCTGAAATATCAATGTCTGTAACTTTATAGAAACATCTGATAATTTCTTCACGTGTTTCATAACCTAAAGCGCGGAGGAAGATTGTTCCCAAAATGCGCTTCTTGCGGTCAATCTTTGCGTAGATGAGTTCTTTTTTCTGATCAATTTCAAATTCAAGCCATGAACCGCGGTACGGGATGATGCGGCTAGAGTATACGCCCTTTTCATGGCAGAAAATAACACCAGGCGAACGGTGAATCTGAGAAACAACAACGCGTTCTGCGCCGTTAATAATGAAAGTACCACGGTCTGTCATGAGCGGAATATCACCCATGTAGATGTCTTTCATGCGGATTTCACCAGTCTGCTGGAAAACAAGATTTATATGAGCTTTCAAAGGTACTGCATAAGTCAGTCCCTTCTGTTTACATTCAAGTTCAGAGAATTTGATGTTTTCTTCATCAAGTTCGTAAGAGTCATATTCAAGAGACATGTCGCCATTCGGGCTTTCAATAGGGAACGTCGAGCGAAATACTTCTTCCAAACCTTGAACGGCAGGTTCCTGTTTTGCATCAAGTTTCTCTTTCTGAAGAAAACTTTCGTACGAAGAAGTCTGGATTCCTATTAAGTCAGGAAGTTCCATAAAGTTCTGGATATTCTTACCAATATACTGACGATTGATTATCGCTTTTTTTGCGGACATCGATCCCCCTTGCCTTTTGCCTACGTGGCTTCATCTTATACGGGTTGTGTCTTATTATTCACTGCCGTCTATGGCTTGCTGCACATTTTCCCGGAGTTCGAAAACTCTATAAATAGATACAGCTACCGAAATATGTATTCCGGTAGCACACGCTTAATTTTGAGTAAAACAAACGCTGTTTGAAAAGCCTTGCCGCAGATTTGCACCGGCAGCAAAGCTTTTAATTTTCAAGCTAAAATTATGCAATCTTAACTGTTCCACCAGCTGCTTCAACAGTTGATTTAATCTTATCTGCTTCTTCTTTAGAAACACCCTCTTTGAGTGGTTTTGGAGCACCTTCAACGAGGTCTTTTGCTTCTTTAAGACCAAGGCCTGTAACTTCACGTACGGCTTTGATAACAGCAATTTTCTTAGCAGGATCTGCTGCTTCAAGAGATACGTTAAATTCTGTTTTTTCTTCAGCTGCTGCTGCACCACCAGCTGCTGCGCCAGCTACCATAACTGGAGCTGCTGCTGTTACACCAAACTTCTCTTCAATTGCTTTTACAAGTTCTGAGAGTTCAAGAATTGTCATTGATGCGATTGCATCCAAAATCTGATCGTTAGTTAAAGCTGCCATATTATCTTCTCCTTAAAATAGGCATTATTTTTTTTGTGACAGGACGACAGCAATGAAGCCTGACACCATTTAATTCAGTTTCTCCGAAACCGTTTTGCAGATTAGTTTGCACCTTCTGCGTTTTTCTTATCAACAACAGCCTGCAATGTAGCAGCAAGTTTCTGTGTTGTAGAATTGAGAGCACAAGCAAACATAGTATAAAGCTGCATTTTGCTTGGCAATTTTGAATAAGCTTCAATCTTAGTCTGGTCATACACTGTTTTTTCAATGTATGCGCCTTTTACTACTAATGCTGGAACTTCTTTTGCAAAATCAAACATGATTTTTGCAACTTCGTTTGAATCTTCTTTTGCGAGAGCAATAGCTGTTGGTCCAGAAAGATAATCTGCAACATTTTCAACTTTGAGCTCATCAAAAGCAACACGAGCAAAATTGTTTTTTACAACTTTGAATTCGCAATTTTTTGCACGAAGCTGTTTGCGCAAATCAGTAATCTGAGCAACAGTCAAGCCACGGTATTCTGCAAAGATAAAATCGTTGTATCCTTCCAAAACTGACTTAACTTCGGCAATTGCTTCTACTTTTGCTGGTTGGAGTTTTTTTGCTTTTATAGCCATAATTACTCACCATCCTTGTAGTCAATCCAGATTCCAGGACCCATTGTTGAGTTTACTGAAACAGACTGAATATAATCAGCTTTTGCATCAGCTGGCTTCTTGCGTGAAATTTCAGCGAGCAAAGTTGAGATGTTTTCAGCAACTTTGTCAGAACCCATAGATACTTTGCCAACAGCAAGGTGAACAACTCCGCCTTTGTCTGCACGGTATTCAACACGACCTTTTTTAAGTTCGTTGATAGCTGCAGTAATGTCTGTTGTAACAGTTCCTGTTTTTGGGTTAGGCATCAAACCTTTGCGGCCGAGAACCATACCAAGGCGTCCAACGTCTTTCATCATATCAGGTGTTGCTACAGCAACATCAAAGTCGAGCCAGCCGCCCTTTACTTTGTCGATGTATTCTGTTGAACCGGCGAAAGCTGCACCGGCATCAAGAGCTTCTTTTACGCGGTCTTCTTTACAGAAAACGAGCACTTTCTTTTCGCCCTTAAACTGATGCGGCAGAACCAAAGTATCACGAACAGTCTGAGATTTGCCAAGATTCAAGCTTACATGAAGCTCTACTGTTTCATCAAACTTTGCAAATTTCAATTCGTTTACCAAAGAACATGCTTCAGCAAGCGCATAAGACTTTGTCGGATCATACTTTTTCAGCGACTCGCGATATTTTTTTCCGTGTTTCATATTACCGCTCCACCTCTACGCCCATACTGCGAGCAGTACCTGCGATGATTTTTTTCGCTGCTTCAATGTCATTTGCATTGATATCAGGCATTTTAGTCTTTGCAATTTCTTCAAGTTTTTCTTTTGAAAGTTTGCCGACTTTGTTCTTAAGAGGATTGTCTGAACCCTTTTCGATTCCAGCTGCTTTACGAATAAGAACTGCTGCAGGAGGAGTTTTAAGAACAAATGTGTAAGACTTGTCTTGATAGACTGTGATTACAACCGGAATAACGAGTCCCGGTTCCATAGACTTTGTACGGTCATTGAACTGCTGTACAAACTGAGGAGCACTGACACCATACGGTCCAAGTGCAGGGCCTACTGGAGGAGCAGGAGTAGCTTTTCCTGCCGGACACTGCAACTTGATGATGGCCGTTACCTTCTTCTTTGCCATATATGTCTCCTTATTTAATTGGTGACGCCGGATTTTTCCGGCTTTAACGAGATGCCCTTCACCAACGGTGCGCAATCTCTCCCAAAACAGAAAAACCCTCTTTCAAGGGCTTTTCTTAAGGATTAAACCTTTTCAACTTGTAAAAGATCTACCTCTACAGGTGTAGCACGTCCAAAGATGCCGACTACAACCTTGAGTTTATTCTTTTCGAGATTAACTTCATCAATAGTACCGGTAAAACTTGCAAAAGGTCCGTCAATAACCTTAACTGTCTCACCAACAGCAAATGTCTGTCTGACGCGTGGAGTTTTTTCACCTTTAATGTCGCCGGCTTTCTGCAGCAGGGCTTTTGCTTCTTCTGCCGGAATAGGACGAGGGCGCACACTGTTTGCTGTACCTACGAAACCTGTAACGCCGTTAATGCGGCGGATTGCAGAGCAAACAGGTTTCCATCCCAAACCGTCAGGCAAATTCAATTCTGCCATTATATAACCGGGAAGGAGGAGTTTTTTTACTTCTTTCTTTTTTCCGTCCTTAACATCGACAACTGTTTCAACAGGAACTTTTACATCAAGAACAACTTCCGGAGAAAGTTCACCCTGTTCAAGCATAGAACGAATTGTTCTTTCGATTTTTGCTTCGTAACCAGAAAAAACGTGAAGGATATACCAACCCTTTGCCATTGAACTACCTTAAAAAATCAAATTCATGCCAGAAACACACAACCAGTCAAGCAGGCCGAGCACAACTGCAACCAATATTGTTGAAAGCAAAACAACCTTGATTGAAGAAAAAACATCATCAACACCAGGCCATACAACTTTCTTGAGTTCTGCGATACTTTCTTTAAAGAAATTTGTGATTTTTCCCATCACGAACCTCGTTTTTCAACTTAAGAATCTAAAAAAATGCTGCACTGAACAATTAAAGAACAGGGCAGCAACAAAATACAGGCCAGGCAAGACTCGAACTCGCAACACTCGGTTTTGGAGACCGACGCTCTACCATTGGAGCTACTGGCCTAAAAGCAAAACTAAAAAACCGCACGCAGTCTTTTAGTTTTACCGGCGAACACAGACTGCTCGCCGCTAGAAAAACATTATTTTGCCTTTGTTTCTTTATGCAAAGTATGTTTGCGGTCAAAAGGGCAATACTTGTTCAATTCAAGTTTTCCCTGAATGTTTTTTCTGTTTTTATAAGTAGTATAGTTCTTTCTTTTGCATTCACTGCACTGCAAAGCAATAATTTCAACAGCAGTCTTTTTTGAAGCCATTTTAATTCCCCTTACTATATAAACAGTAACTAATGTTACTTTTCTGTATACACATTTTAAGCAAAAGCCTTCAAGCGGAATCGGACCGCTGACCTCGTCCTTACCAAGGACGCGCTCTACCATCTGAGCTATAAAGGCATGCTCTCAACTTAGTGTTTATAAGCAGATTCAGTTTGTAGAGAATAACGATAAAAACCCATTTTGTCAACAATAAAATGCAGTTTTTTAAAAAATTTATCCTGTTTTTTATCATTCAACACCCCGAATCTGCCGAAACTGCCCCGCCGCACTCTGTATCTACAAGCTGAAAATAAATTATCTGCATCTTAAAAGAAGAAGCACAGCCACAATAATAATTTCAGCTGATTTTTTTTGTGCTTTTGGCAAACTGGGATTATAATTGCTAAGTAATTCTAAGCTTTTATAGGGGATGTTTATGAAGAGCACTACAGTAAAACATAGTAGGGGATATAAAAAAGCTCTCCTAACTGCCCTTCTTCTTTTTATTGCGACAATTTCTGTTTTTGCCCAGAGTTCAAAGACTTACGAAGTTGACTTAAACAAGTTCCCTGCTGTAAACGACGACAAAACGGCGACTTTTGACAAGGCGACAAAAACTGTTACGGTTACAGCCAACGACAAACTGCAATGGGGCGGTAACAGGGGCGTATACCTTTGGCTTGACAGGCTTGATATAAGCGCTTACAACATTGCACGCATTAAGTATAAGGTTATTGGTGATTACGGCTTTAATTTTACCCTGGAGTATGATGATAATACGCTGGATTGGACTACTGACAAAACAACATATTGTCCGTCATATCTTAATGAGATGGTTATTCCTCTTAAAAGCAACCAAAGAAAACTGAAAGGAATTGCTGCAGCAGGCACATGGAATGTTCGTTATGAGCAGTTTGTAATTGAGTCAATTACACTTGAAAAGGTTGCCAATCCTGTAATGACAGACATTTACGCAAGCAATGAGCCGCCTGTAATAGACAAAGCTACAAGCGGAAACTTTGACGACAAAATCAGCACATGGGATTATGTAAAAAAGCTTGGAGTAGGTTTTCAGTACGAGCCGTTTGTGGTTCAAGCTTCTGAGATGGATTATGGAATGGATTGTTATCATCCATGGGGGTTCAAAAAACCGTCTAAGGAAATAGTTCATTTTATAAAAGAAACAGGATTTAAAACTCTCCGCCTGCAAACTAATTCAGAATCACACCTTGTAGATAAAAACTACACGATAGACCCGCGCTATATCAAGGCTATAAAAGAAGTTGTTGACTGGGCTATTGCAGAAGATATGTATGTTATTATCTGCGGACCGTTTTCTGAATGGTTGAAAAATGAAACATTTCAAAAAAAAGTAAAGGAAAGCGTCCATTATGAAGGTTTTATTGTAAGTGAAGATTCAAAGAATAAGGATCAAACCTTGTTAAAGGCAATCTGGAAACAGTATGCTGAAGCCTTCAATAATTCATACGATGAACATCTGATTTTTGAAACATTGAACGAGCCTGCTGATTGGTTTCATGAGCATAAATTTCATGAAAAAACAGACTGTGCAGTGTGCAAAAAAGATTTTGCTATTTTGAATGAGTATAACCAGCTTATTGTAGATACAATCCGCTCAACCGGGGGCAATAACGCAAAGCGCTTTATTATGGTTGAAGGATTAGCTGCAGTTTGGAAAAATATAACAACAGATCTTTTTAAGCTGCCAAAAGACAATGCAAAAGACAGATTAATTCCTACAGCACATCTTTATCCGATGGGATTTTCATTAAGTCCAGAATTCGGCGGTAAAACATATTATACAGCCGCAGTAAAAAAACAAATTACGGAT
>CAMJMF010000095.1 GCA_946406925.1 uncultured Spirochaetales bacterium
TTTAGCGGCTATTATATCATATTCTTTTATAAAACCCTTTGACGATGTAGTAAACAAAATCCGTAAGCGGAACGAAATGCCTACTGCCGAAGAAAAAGCGAAGGCACTCGGCGGATACAGGAAAGTTGTAGCTGTTCTTTTTTCGCTTAACTTTTTCGGATTCTTTGTTGGTCAGATGATAATCGGTATTTTGAGAAGCAAGAGCAACGTTGGTTACGATTCAGTAATTCATACGGCTGCAACTACCTTACATTCTCTTGCTGCCGGTGCAATGGCAGCCGGTATTGAATCGTTGAGCTTCAACGAAGTTCTCGCTCCGTACAGACGTCTGCTTCAAATACATACTGTAGAATCTTTTGAAAAACAGAAAGCTGTGCGCTTTGCCTCATCTACATTCACGCTGTTTATAACTTCTGTGCTTTACGCATGTGTCAATATGTCGGTTGTTCCGTTCGGGCTTCTCTTTCAGCTTCAGTCTGGGGCTGTAACCAATGCGCTCAGCACTTATCTTAGAGAAACATGTATTGCTGCTGCTTTTGCGTTTGTTCCGCCGTTCATTATGATGCGCGTAGTTCTCAAAGGCTTTTCAAAGAGAATTGACACAAATATTGCACGTGTGCTCGACATAGCAAACGACGGTGACCTTACAAGCCGCTTAAATCTTGCAATGCTTGATGACTATGGTAAACTTTCAGGCTCTATCAACGTTTTGATTAAGCAGCTTTCTTTGATGTTCAAAGACTTGAAGAACGATACCGACGTTGTTGCAGAAACCTCTGACACGCTGTCTGAAGTAACTGATTCTGCGCAGAACGCGCTTTCTGAAATGATTAACACTTTCAAGAGCATTGATTCTGACAGTAAGGCACGAAACCAGCTCATTACTGATGCAGACAAAGACGTTGACGATTTGATTCACGACGTTGAAGTTGTTAAAAAGCACATCATGGAGCAGTCAAGTGCCATTCAGCAGAACTCTGCTTCAATTACGCAGATGTCTTCAAATATTGGTTCTGTTGCTGAAATGACGCTGAAAGCTGAAGAAGTTTCAGTTGCTCTTTCTGATTCAAGCTCTAAAGGTAGCAGCGCTATTAATACTGCCATCACATCAATTGAGCAGATTCAGTCTATGTCACATGAAGTTCAGGACATTGTTAAGGTTATTCAGAAAATTGCTTCTCAGACCAATTTGCTTTCTATGAACGCGGCAATCGAAGCTGCCCATGCTGGTGCAATGGGTCAGGGTTTTGCTGTTGTTGCTGATGAAGTCCGCTCTCTTGCAAGTTCTTCTGCAAAAAGTGCCCGCGATATTCAGGAATACATCAAAGAAATGGTTGAAAAGATTGACGGCGGTGTAGAAGCTATTGCAATTGCAGGCCGTTCTTTCAGAGAAATCGCTGAAAATGTTGAGCAGAACAATGCGCTTATCAAGACAATCTCTTCTGCAATGGAAGAGCAGAAAATTGGTGCTGCTGAAACCTTGAACACAACAACAGACATGGTTAACGCTGTTCAGGCTATTAAAGATTTGACCGAGCACGAAAGTGTACGTGCCGCAAGCGTTAGAAAAATGATGAAAGACGTTGTTTCTTCTTCAGAAGCCGCAGTTCAGCTTGTTAACGAAGGTGTTCAGGCATCTCAGGTTATGGGCACTGCAATTGAACAGGTTGTTGACAGCGTTGAATCTAACCGCCGCGCCGTTAATTCAATGAACGATGCAGTAAAGAAATTTAAGGTATAATCACATCTTGTATATTTTATGCCCTGTCTTTTATGGCAGGGCTTTTTTTTGCTCTTCTAACAATTCACTAGACTCTGCCAAGAACGGTGTAAAATTCCAACCATAAGTGTTTTTCTCTATGTACACATACAGATTATTTCAATAGATTCGACTTATGAGTGTTCAAGACATGACCGTCGGCAGCCCTACAAAACACCTCTTGCGTTTTGCTCTGCCACTTTTGTGCGGCAACCTTTTTCAGCAGCTTTATAATATGGTTGATTCTGTTGTTGTCGGTCGTTTTGTGGGAGCCAATGCACTTGCTGCAGTTGGTGCCTGCGGTTCTTTAGGCTTTTTCTTTTTCTCGCTTAGTTCCGGCCTTGCGCTCGGAATAGGCATTATTGTCTCGCAATATTTTGGTGCAGGCGACGAGAAGAACGTGCGCACAATGATTGCAAACTCAATTTATGTTTTGCTCTCGGCTGTAATTGTTGTAAGTACTGTCGCCGTAGTTTTTGCACCGTTTATAATGCGTTTTCTTAGAACACCAGATGAAATCATAAAAGATTCCATAATCTATCTTCAGATAACCGGCGCGGGTATGATTTTCATAACCTTGTATAATGGAATTTCCGCAATACTTAGGGCGCTCGGCGATTCAAGAACGCCGCTGTATTTTTTGGTTTTATCTTCTATTATAAACATCATTCTGGATCTGGTTTTTGTTGTGCTTTTAAAATGGGGCGTTGCCGGTGTAGCCGTTGCAACCATTATTGCACAGACTGTTAGCGCAGTAACCTGCCTTGTTTATTCAATTAAGAGAATCAGCTATTTCCGTCTTACCAAAAGTGAATTAAAGCCTAACTGGCGTTTTGTAGGGCTTGCCTTTAAGCTTGGAATTCCTATAGCGCTGCAGAATTCGTTGATTGCAATTTCCTGCGTTGTTCTTCAGTCTGTGGTTAACAGCTTTGGCGCGCTTGCAGTTGCGGCTTTTACCATAACAAACAGAATCGAAATGCTTGTGCAGCAGCCTTATGGTTCTTTGGGCATGGCGACAAGCACGTTCTCAGGGCAGAATATTGGTGCGCACAAACTTGAGCGCGTAAACCAGGGCTTGGCGCGCGGCACGCTGATGGCGTTTATCTTCAGTGCGCTGATGCTTCCAATAATGTATGTATTCGGCCATGCAATATGCAGCATTTTTGTTAAAGATGAAGCTGTTATTGCTATGGGCATGAAAGCCCTGCGCATTACTTCGTGGTGCTATTTTCCGCTTGGAATGATTTACGTGCCGCGCGGCCTGCTGAACGGGGCAGGCGATACAACTTTTTCAATGATTAACGGCATAACCGAAGTAATCTGCCGCGTCTCGCTTTCGCTTATTCTGACAAAAATAGCGTTTATCGGTGTCTGGGGCATCTGGGCAACAAACGGCGCAACATGGACTCTCACCGCAATTGTCTGCGTAATCAGATATTTCAGCGGCGTCTGGAAACGCAAGGGCTTAACTTGATTTCAGTTGTCATATAGCTGTTTCTGCCATCACCGGTTCTTATCAATGGTAGGCAGCGCGCCAGCTCTGTCATTGCAGGCTCTTTGCAATGACAGGCAGCACGCCAGCTCTGTCATTGCGAGCCGAAGGCGAAGCAATCTGCTTTTGAAAAAGCTGACTCCATAGGTTGTTTTCAAAAGTTTGTAATCAGTGTATAAAAGACCTACCATGAAAAAATACTATTTCTTTGATTTAGACGGAACTTTGACCGACCCGGCTTTGGGCATCACAAATTCGTTCAAGCATGCGTTCGTTCATTTTGGGCTTGAAATTCCGTCTTACGAAAAGCTCTGCACTTTCATCGGACCGCCGCTTGTTGACACTTTTAAGAATGAACTGCATTTTGACGACGCAAAAGCTGAAGAGGGCGTAAAGGCTTACCGCGAATACTTCAGCACAAAAGGCATTTTCGAAAACAAGGTCTACGACGGCATTCCAGAATTGCTGAAAAATCTGAAAGAGAAGGGCAAGGTGCTCGTTGTGGCAACTTCTAAGCCGGAAGAATTCGCCGTCAAAATTATTGAGTATTTCGGTTTAAGTGAATATTTTGAGCATGTCTGCGGAAGCTGCATGGACGAAACGCGCTCAACAAAGACTGAAGTTATCAGCTATGCGCTTGGCGTGTGCGGAATTGATGAAAAGCAGAAAAAGCAGGTGCTGATGATTGGCGACCGCAAGCACGACATAATCGGTGCAAAGGCGAACGGCGTTGAAAGCTGCGGCATTTTGTTCGGCTATGGTTCAAGAGAAGAACTTGAAACAGCCGGTGCAGACTATATTGCAGATTCCGTAGCCGCGCTCGCCGAACTATCAGATAAAATCTAGCTTTTTAGTCTTGTAAAAAGATGCTCATAAGCTCAATTTCGAGTTTTCAAAATTCGCAAGTTTTTTGCAAAAATCGGTCATTGAGCGTAGTCGAAATGATCGATTTTCATTTTTTTAACAAAATTTCTGTATTTTGTGGCTTCGACTACGCTCAGCCACCGAATTATAAAAACTCGACTTTTGACCTTGTAAAAAGATGCCCATAAGTCAAAATGCTGATATGTCAGTTAAACAATCTTATGCTATAATGTCAGCATGAAAGCATTTATGGACAGCAATTTTCTGCTGCAAACTTCAACCGCACAGACTCTTTATCATGAATGTGCAAAAAATCAACCTGTCTGGGATTACCACTGCCACTTAAGCCCGAAAGACATTGCCGAAAACAGGCGCTTTGGCAATTTAACTGAACTTTGGCTTGAGGGCGACCATTACAAATGGCGGCAGATGCGCACTTTGGGTTTTGAAGAAGCGCTTATAACAGGAAATGCTGACCCTTATGACAAGTTCTGCGCCTGGGCAAAGACAATCGAAAACCTTATCGGAAATCCGCTTTATCACTGGACACATCTGGAACTTCAGCGTTATTTCAACATAACAGAGCCGCTCACTTCTGCATCTGCAGAGCGCATCTGGAAAAACGCAAACGAACAGATTGCAAGCCCGGACTTCTGTGTAAAGACAATCTTTAAGAATATGAACATTTATGGCGTCGGCACAACTGACGACCCTGTTGATTCTCTTGAATACCATAAAGCCGTAAAAGCCGGAACCGCTGAAATCGGCAGCATAGCAACTAAGGTTGCGCCTTCTTTCAGACCTGATAACGCATTGAATGCGCTTTCTGCTGGTTTTGCAGACTATATAAAAAAGCTTGAAGCAGCAAGTGGCGTAAAGATTACCGCTGTGGACGATGTTCTTAAAGCACTTGAAAAGCGGCTTGACTACTTTGTTGAAGCCGGCTGCGTTGCTTCTGACCATGGAATATCGGTTATGCCTGTTTGTGCCGCAGTCAATGACAGTGAAGGGCGCAAGGCTGAAAAAGAAGCAGCCGAGCGCGCGCTCAATAATGCCCTTTCTGGAAAAACTGTTGACGAAAAAGATGCAGCCGCCTATCAGGCTTATCTGCTTGCAGGGCTTGCACCGCTATATTATAAGCGCGGCATTGTTGTTCAGCTTCATGCGCAGGCAATACGCGACAACAACCCGAAAGCTTTTGCTGCTCTTGGTGCAAACACAGGCTTTGACGCAAGCCATGACGCTGATTTTGCTTTTGCGCTTTCCCGTCTACTTGCGCGCATGAACGAGCAGAATATGCCTAAGACAATCGTGTATTCACTCAACCCAAAAGACTATTACTCTTTGGGCACGCTCATCGGCTGTTTTCAGGGCGGCATGAAAGGGCGCATGCAGTTCGGTTCGGCATGGTGGTTCTGCGACCACCGCGACGGCATGACTGAACAGCTAAAGACGCTCGGCAACCTCGGCATGATTTCAACTTCTGTGGGCATGCTGACAGACAGCCGAAGCTTCTTGTCTTACCCGCGCCACGAATATTACAGACGCATCTTGTGCAACCTTTTCGGCACATGGGTTGAAGACGGTGAATACCCGGCTGATATCGATAAGCTTAAAGAAATTGTTCAAGCTGTCTGCTTTGAAAACGCAAAGAACTATTTTTCGCCTGATGTAAAATGAAATGGTGTCACTCCATTGCATTTTCTTCTTATAATTGATATATTTTTCGCTATAAGTGATTAAAAACATAGTTCGGTACGTTTAGTGCCGGCTTATATATTTGGAGGTTTCCACATGATTAAGACCGTAAAGGATATCGATCTTACTGGCAAACGCATTGTAATGCGCGTTGATTTTAACGTTCCTATGAAAGATGGTGTTGTTCAGGACGACACACGTATTATGGCTGCATTGCCAACCATTAAATATATTCTTGAACAGAAGCCGCGTTCTTTGGTTCTGATGAGCCACTTGGGAGACCCGAAAAAAGACGTAAAGAAAGCTCAGGAAAAAGCAGAAAAAGCTGGAAAAACATGGACTGATGCAGATACAGAAAACTTCATCAACGGCAAAAACCGCATGGCTCCAGTTGTAAAATATTTTGCTGAAAAACTCGGACAGGAAGTTAAATTCCTTCCAGATGCACTCGGACAGAAAGCAGCAGTTGACGCTCTTCCAGAAGGCGGAGTTGCAATGCTTGAAAATACACGTTTCCACAAAGAAGAAACATCAAAAGATGCTGCTGAACGCGATGTTATGGCAAAAGAACTTGCTTCTTATGGCGACATCTTTGTAAACGATGCATTCGGTACAGCACACCGTGACCAGGCTTCTACAGCTTCTATCGCTAAGTTTGTAAAAGTTAAGGTTGGCGGCTTCCTCATGGAAAAAGAAGTTAAATACATTGAACCAATGGTAACAAACCCAGCAAAACCAATGATTGCTATCATCGGCGGTGCAAAGGTTTCTTCAAAGATTGCCGTTCTCGAAAGCCTTCTTAAGAATGCTTCTGCCCTCATTATTGGCGGCGGTATGGCTTATACATTCCTCAAAGCACAGGGACACACAATCGGTAAGTCACTTGTTGAAGACGATTTCATTCAGACAGCAAAAGACCTGCTTGCAAAAGCTGCTGAAAAGAAAGTACGCATCGTTCTTCCTGTAGACCACATCGGTGCAGAAAGCTTTGGTGCAGATGCAGCTGCTGTTGCTGTTAACGACATTGACATTCCGGACAACCTTATGGGTATGGATGTTGGTCCTAAGACACTTGATATCTACAAGAAAGAAATCCTCGGCGCTAAGTCAATCGTTTGGAATGGTCCTGTAGGCGTATTTGAATTTGAAGCATTCGCAAAAGGCACAGGCGAAGTTGCTAAACTTGTTGCAGAAGCAACAGGCAAAGGTGCTATGAGCGTTGTAGGCGGCGGCGATTCAGTTGCAGCTGTTAACAAGTTCAACCTTGCTTCAAAGATGAGCCACGTTTCAACAGGCGGCGGTGCTTCTCTTGAGTTCCTCGAAGGCAAAACACTTCCTGGAATTGCATGCCTCGAAACAAAATAATTTAAGCTGAAAAAGCTAAAAGCTATAGGAGAATAAAATGGCACGTACACATTATATTGCCGGAAACTGGAAAATGAACACAAGCAAGGCTGAAGCAGTTGCTTTGGCAAAAGACTTGGTTGCACAGCTCAAAGGCAAAAAAAACAAGTTCATGATTGGTGTTCCTTTTGTATATCTTGATGCAGTTGCACAGGTTGTAAAAGGTTCAAATATCATCCTCGCCGCACAGGACTGTGCTGCAACAGGCAACGGCGCACACACAGGCGAAGTTTCCTGCGAAATGCTCAAGGACATCGGCTGCACATGCGTTATCCTCGGCCACTCTGAACGCCGCCACGAAATCGGCGAATCAGATGAGCTTATCAACAAGAAAGTACGCCGCGCTTTGGCACAGGGCATGGAAGTTGATCTTTGTATCGGTGAACTTCTTGCTGAACGCGAAGCTGGCGAAGCTGAAAATGTTTGTGCATTCCAGCTTTCAGCAGGTCTTGCCGGTGTAACAGCAGAACAGATGAAGAACGTAACAATCGCTTACGAACCTGTTTGGGCTATCGGCACAGGCAAAACAGCTACACCAGCTGATGCAGAAGCAATCCACAAGTTCATCCGTGGTTATATTGCAAAGCTCTACAACCAGAAAGTTGCTGATGAAGTAATCATCCAGTACGGTGGTTCTATGAAAGCTTCTAACGCTAAAGAACTTCTTGCTCAGCCTGATATTGACGGCGGCTTGATTGGTGGTGCAGCACTTAAAGCAGAAACATTCGTTCCAATCTGCGAAATCGAATAATTTTCCGCTGCTTATATAGCAAAAAAGGCTGTTCCAAAACGGGCAGCCTTTTTTATTGCATGAGTTTCATTTTTATGATATAATGATTTAGACTATAAATCTATTTATTTTAAGCTTTTCTGATATTCCGTTGCAAAACCTATATAGATTTTGCAGTCAAATCTAGCTAGATTCGATACCCAAATCTAGCTAGATTCGGCACTAAAATCTAGCTAGGTTTGACTCCCTCTTATGGGCGTAATACACTCCCTCTCATTCCAGTAATGCACTCCTTCTTATTACTACGTTACAATCCCAAACATTATAGGTATTGTTCCATAAACATGTTGGTTTCAGCATGATAGAATGCTAAGTTCTATATCTGTTCAGCTGTCAAATGCTGTTTAATGTGCTAGAATATATGCAGCTTCTAAAGGAGAGATAAATGCCAAGAAAAAAGCCTAGTCTTTTGACCCTTGAACCTCTAAAAACAAAGGTTGATGTAACACTTCAAAAAAGTAATCTTGCCGCTGATGACGGTAAGCCGAGACTGTATGGTTCAATTTCACGGAGAAAAGTAACTGTCCGCTCTGTTATTGCAGAAATGTCAAAACACAGCAACCTTCCGCTAAGCAAAGAACTGATGTTCTATGTTGCAGAAGAATTGAGCAGCCGTATGATGGAGAAATTCAAAGAAGGCTATTCTGTTGAGCTTTTGGATTTCGGTACAATTTACCCGACAATGAAGGGCAGCATAAATCAAAATGATACGCCGAGCGTTATAAATAAGCATTTCAATGTCGGTTTTACTCCGTCAAAACAAGCTTGTGCTGCGGTTAAAAATCTTGAAGTTGGCAAGATTCAGAATGTATCAGTGCAGCACTGCATTTTTTCAGTGCATGATCCGTGCCCTGATTTGAAGAGCCGCAACATCATCTTTAGCGGCAGAATCGGCGAGATAAAAGGTAAGGGTATAAAACTAGGCGGCACAACAAGCGGGCTTTACGTTGTTCCTGTGACGGCGAACCATGCTTACCGGTCATTGCCTGACCGTGCGCAATGGGTGCCGGTAACGAACATCATAACTAACAAGCCGTCAACGCTGCTGTTTTATGCACCGGATTTAGCTCCCGGTTCTTATATGTTCATCATCGAAACGTCGCTAAGCACCGGCAACAAGCCATTGAAACACAGCGTCGTCATCCACAGCGAAATAGTGCAAGTTGAAAAGGAACAGAAAACTGAATGAGCGGAGTAATGCAGAATCCTTATAAATTTTCTTGAATTTCCACTAATTCATGATATTATAAATAGATAAATATTTTCTTTTCAAGTTTTCACTGGCACTTTTTATCTGTGTTGCATGATTGTAGCGGAGGTGTTTTTATGGATGTGTTAATCAGACCTTTCAATGACGGTTATTTTTCCGTAAATTTTCCGGGCAAGTTTAACGAAGCTCTTTTGAATGCAGTGCGCAATGTGCCAGACAGAAGATGGAACAATGAGCACAAACTCTGGCTTATACCGAACAAACAACAAACACTCGATATATTGCTGCGCAATTTTTATGAAACTGGACAATTCACTGAAAAAACATCTGAGCCTTCTGAAAATGTGTATATAACAGAAAAACAGAAAGAAGAACATAAGCGGCTTGAATGCGAAATCAAAACGCTTACAGAAGCTCTTCAGACAATGCATTACAGCATAAGAACCATAGAAAACTATACATACTGGATAAAAGATTTTCTGCGTTCTTATCACAACAATTTTGAATCTCTCGGACAGAAAGAAATCAATGAATATCTGACTAATCTTGCCGTAAATGAGCATGTAAGCGCTTCTACGCAGAATCAGGCTCTGGCGGCCTTGCTGTTTTATTTCCGTCATGTACGGCATGAAGATACAGACAACTTTAAAGATGTAATTCATGCCAAGCATAAAAGACGTGTGCCTGTGGTTCTGACAAAACAAGAAGTCGCGTCTGTTATTTCTCATCTTGAAGGAAGCAAAAGGCTTGCGGTTGAGCTTCTTTATGGAACAGGCATGAGACTGAACGAAGTTCTTTCCCTTCGGATTTTGGATCTTGATTTTGACCGTAACGAAATTACAGTGCGTTTCGGCAAGGGCGGAAAAGACCGCCGTGTAATGCTTCCGAAAAGCCTTATCCCAAAGCTCAAGGAACATATAAAAGAAGTACGGAACATTCATGACAAAGATCTTGCCGACGGCTGGGGTGCTGTTCAGCTTCGAGACGGCATGGCGAAACGCTCTGAACAGATGGCAAAAGAATTCCGCTGGCAATGGCTTTTCCCTCAGAAAAACCGCTGGCTGAACGAAAAAACCGGCCAGCAGGGGCGGCATCATATTGACGAGAGCATTCTGCAGAAAGCTGTAAAATCTGCCCTGCGTGAATCTGGAATCATAAAAAAAGCAAGCTGCCACACCTTCCGCCATTCATTCGCGACGCATCTGCTTGAAGCAGGCTATGACTTGCGAACCGTTCAGGAGCTTTTAGGCCACAGCGATGTGCGGACTACAATGATTTATACTCATGTTTTAAGCCGTGGTGCTAAAGAAATTGTAAGTCCTCTGGACGGAATATTAAACGGCAACGATGCTGAATTTTAGGCGGAAACCTTTTAAACACTATCTTTCTGAGCGATGTTGTGGTATTATAGGAAAATAACGTTATTACTAATAGCATCTTATACGGACGGTTTTGCCTGCTAAGAGCTTTATGGCGGATACGTAGAATATTTGTTATACGCACAGCCCACTGGGCTGGAAGATGACAAACTTAAGACTAAAATAGGGAGGATAGTGTCATACTGAACTTGATTCAGTATCTCATGAGAAAGA
>CAMJMF010000096.1 GCA_946406925.1 uncultured Spirochaetales bacterium
CAAATCAAGCAGAGCAAGTTCCTGCTTCTGCTGCATTTCGTACAGGCTTTGAATCATCTGCTTGAGATAGCGCAGAATCTCTTTGAACATGTAGAAACCGAGCACCAGGAAGACCATAATCAGCACAACTGTGATTATACAGATAATCATAAAGACGTGGTTTGAATCTGCGTTCATGTCAGAGAGCAGTTCAGAGCGGATCAAAAAACACTGCCAGTCGTCATGATATTTGTAAACAGCAAGGTTTCTTCCGTCTTTAGTTGTAAAATACACCGAACCTTCGGTAATTCCGTTTTCTTTGTCTTCTACTATATTAGCAAGAGCTTCCTCATCAGGAAATGTTGTGTATTCATAGCCGTCTGCGCTTACACCAAAAACCATTGAACCTTCTGGTGAAACACCTAACAGCATGCTGTGTGCATGGGTAAAGCCTTTTTTTGCCGAAGACAGAATTGAAGAAACGCTTTCCTCTCGATCAGAAGAAAACTTAAAGATTTCGTATTGATTACTTGCGTTTGTGTAGATTTCTTTAAGTTCTTTTACAAGCAGCTGGTTAGTAACAGAAAACTGATATTTTCTGTTCATCAGCATGTTTATGTAGTTCGTTATAAAATTTGAAAATAACAGAAGACATAAAAACACGCCCAAAATCTTAAATGAAATTGGAATTACAGATGTTTTTCCAACCTTTTGAAAAAAAAGATTTTTCTTCAATTCCTAAACCTCCAAGTTCAATGTTTGGAGAAAATTCCAAAAATAGAAAAATTTGATTTTTCGCCAGAAATCAAGAAAAGTATAAACCCATTGAATCAAAACAGCAATAAATGTATTGTCAAATAATTGATAAAAATTTGAACGTGTTTGAAAACTTTGGTTTTTCGAACACGAACTTTAATAAATCGCAATTTTGTAAGGCTTTAGCCTGAAAAATTGCAGACCTGTTCGGAAACTAACCGAGTTTTCGAACAGGTCTATTGTCTTACTTGCATTAACAATGCGCTTAGATTATACCTATAGGGAACTAAGGAGTACCAATTGCAAAATAAATCAGTATACCAGAAACGCCGGGCTGCACTTGCCACTTGGATGGCACAGAACAGCATAGGACTTGTAATAATAGAAGATTCTGAAACACACAGAGACCCGGCTCTCCGCTATTTTTCGGGCCACCCGAGTGACGGCGTTCTCGGCATAAGCATTACAGGCGACGCCATTCTTTCACCATGGGACGAAGTTCTTGCGTCACAAAAGGCTGACGCAGATGTTATAATTCCATTTACAAGATTTGACCGTTCAGTTGTACACGCAGCAGCCGGAATTGCCTCAATCTGTCAGATACCTTCAAACACAAGAATCGAAATTCCTTCAAGAACGCCGTATCCAACATTCCTAAAATATGTGGAAATGCTCTGCAAGAACGACGTTCTCTGCCGCGAAAACGGCGTAAACCAGCAGATTAAGCGTATGCGCGCTGTAAAAGACGAAACCGAAATTGCCACAATCCGCAAGGCATGCGCCCTTACAGACGAAGTTATCGAAACAATTGAAAAAGGGCTTTTAGAAGGAAAATTCAAGACAGAAACAGAAGTTGCTCTGCTTATTGAACAGGCTGCACACAGCAACGGCTGCGAAGGCACAGGTTTCGGCACGCTTGCCGCCGGCGCTTCAAGAAGCTTTTTCATTCATGCTTTTCCGGGCTACACTTCAGGCGAATTTGCAGGCAAAGGTCTTTCAATTCTTGATTTTGGTCTTATTTATGACGGCTACACAAGCGACGTAACGCTTACAATTGCACGCGGCGCGCTCGACAAAAAGCAGAATGAAATGCTTGAATCAGTACAGACCGCCGCAAACCAGGCTTTGGCTTTATACAAGTCAGATATCCCGGTCTGCGAGGCAAACCGCAAGGCTGATGCGATTTTTCAGCAGATAAACAGAGAAATGCCTCATGCGCTTGGCCACGGTGTCGGTCTTGAAGCACACGAATGGCCGGCAGTAAGAAGCAGCGCCGACCTTTCTCAGGTTTTTGCGCCGGGCATGGTTGTAACGCTTGAACCGGGTCTTTACGACGCGAAACTCGGCGGCTGCCGTCTTGAAAATGATGTGCTTATCACAGAAACAGGCAACGAAGTTCTGACAAACTCAAAGATTATCAGAATCTAAGTGCCGCATAAACTAAAAAAGGCGTACGCTTCTTAATTTGAAGCGTGCGCCTTTTTTATTGGGCTTATTGTTTTTTGTTGCAGCGCGGGCTTTTACTGCAGGCACCGCATTCAGCACAATTGCCTGAACAGCCGGATTCATTTTTGTGGCGGACTAGATAAAGCACCGCTAAAAAAGTGCAAACCAAAACCACGCCAAGCACAAGCCAGCTGAAAAAATTCATCAGACTGCTCCAAGCAGTGTTCCGATAAGCTTTACAAGAAATGCGCAAAGCCATGCGATGGCGCACTGCATCAAAATTACAGACGGAACCCACTTTGAGCCCATTTCACGTTTTACAGCCGCAATTGCCGCAACACAAGGCGTATAAAGCAGCGTAAACACAAGGAACACATATGCTGTAAACGGCGTAAAAAGCAGCCCGAGCGATGATTCTGCACCGCTCAGCAGAACAGTCAGTGTTGCAACAACACTTTCTTTTGCAACAAAGCCTGTAATAAGTGCCGTAGAAACGCGCCAGTCGCCGAATCCCAAAGGCTCAAAAACCGGGGCAATTAAACTGCCGAATAAAGCCAGCAGACTGTCAGCTGAATTTTCTACAACATTGAGTTTTACGTCAAAAGTCTGCAAAAACCAGATTACTATTGAAGCAAGAAAAATTATTGTAAAAGCCTTTACCAAAAAGTCTTTGGCTTTTTCCCACATAAGCTGGCAGACATTTTTTGCAGAAGGCAGACGGTAATTCGGCAGTTCCATAACAAACGGAACAGGCGCGCCCTTAAAGCCGGTAACTTTCAGCAGCAATGCATACAAAACGCCTGTTATCATTCCCAAAAAATAAAGCGAAACCATGACAAGCACCGAATGCTGTGGGAAAAACGCCATTGTAAAGACAACATATATCGGCAGTTTTGCAGAACAGCTCATAAACGGTGTGAGCAAAATTGTCATGCGCCGGTCTCTGTCAGACGAAAGCGTTCTTGATGCCATAATTGCCGGAACAGAACAGCCAAAGCCTATCAGCATTGGCACAAACGAACGGCCTGAAAGCCCTATGCGGCGCAAAAGCTTATCCATAACGAACGCTACGCGCGCCATATAGCCTGAGTCTTCCAAAATTGAGAGGAAGAAGAACAGAACAACGATAGTCGGCAAAAAGCTTAAGACGCTGCCGACACCTGCAAATATTCCGTCTATAACCAGACTGTGCACCGTCGGGTTTATGCCATAAACCGTCAGCCCATAATCACAAACCGCAGTCAATTTCTCTATAAGGAATTCGAGGCAGTTAGAGAGGAACGCGCCGATTACGCCGAATGTCATCCAGAAAATAAATGCCATTATCGCAAAGAACGAGATAAGCGCTGTGTATTTACCTGTTAAAACTTTATCGATTTTGTTGCTGCGCTCATGCTCTCTGCTTTCAGAAGGTTTTATCAAAGTCAGCGCTGTGAGTCTTTCTATATAGCTGAACGACATATCAGCAATTGCAGCCTCGCTGTCAAGGTTGGTTTCCCATTCAAGCTCTACAATTGCGTGCTTCAGCAAATCTTTTTCGTTTTTTCCAAGCTTTAAGGCTCCATCAATGAGCGGATCACCTTCAATAAGCTTTGAAGCTGCAAACCTTACAGGAAGACCGGCGGCTTTGGCGTGGTCTTCAATTACATGCTCAATTGTATGCACACATCTATGAACGGCGGCTTCATTCGAGCTTTCGTCAGGCGAGCAGAAATCAATTGGCACTGGGGCTTCTGCAAACCTTGCAACGTGAATCGCATGAGCAACAAGCTCATCAATGCCTTCGTTTTTTGCAGCCGAAATAGGCACAACAGGCACACCGAGCGAATCTTCCAGCTTGTTTATGAGTATTGAGCCGCCGTTTTTGGTCAGCTCATCCATCATGTTAAGCGCAATAACCATCGGAATGCCAAGCTGCAAAAGCTGCGTTGTCAGCAAAAGATTCCGCTCAAGGTTTGTAGCGTCTATTATATTGATTATTCCCGAAGGTTTGCTGTTCAGCAAAAAGTCGCGGGTTACAATTTCTTCATTAGAGTACGGCGAAAGCGAATAAATGCCGGGCAAATCGGTAACTACAGCTTCATTGTGGTTTCTGATAATTCCGTCTTTTTTGTCTACTGTTACACCCGGGAAATTGCCGACATGCTGGTTCGAGCCGGTGAGCTGATTAAAAAGCGTTGTCTTACCGCAATTCTGATTTCCTACAAGAGCAAAAGACAACGGGCGTCCTTCCGGAATTACAGGCTTTGCTCTGGAATGGTGCTCTGCAAAATTGCCTACAGTAAGCTCGCCGTGCCCCGGATGCGGAATATCTTTTACGCGCTCTGCACTTTTGTGCGTATGGTCGCTAAGATGAACGTCATTTATTTCGATTTTTTCTGCATCTTCAAGCCTGAGCGTCAGCTCATAACCGCGGATTTCTATTTCAATCGGGTCGCCCATCGGGGCACGCTTTACAAGCGTAATTTCTGCGCCCGGCGTCATTCCCATATCGAAGAAATGGCGTCTTAAAGCCCCTTCTCCGCCAACAGACTTAATTACTGCTTCCTGACCAACATCAAGAGATGCCAATGTCACTTTTTTCTTCATTTTTTCCCTTGCCGGAACAATAATACACCAATCAGCGAGAGCCTGTCAAAAGCCGCAGTTTTAAAGCTGGTTTTCTTCTTTCTTAAGTTCGCGCTTATTTTTGTACATATCTTTGTCTGCACGCTCAAAAATTTCCGACACAAGACTATCAGTTTTTGGAATATATTCAGCCATTCCAGAAGCCACAACAGGACCGGCTTTTGACTGCAGATTTTCCCGAACCTTTGCGCGCAATTGTTTCATCAGGTTCTCTCTGTTTGTATAATCATTGCCCCGCAGGAACACAACAAATTCGTCTCCACCAACTCTGAATACAGGGCTATGCACAAAGGTATTACACAGAACTATCGCTGATTTTTTAATATATTCATCACCTGCCACATGACCTTGTGAATCGTTTATCTTCTTAAGATTATTCGTATCACACACAACAAGACCAAAAGGCAGATAATCCATTCCGTTGTCAATGTTTTCCTGAACCGATTTTTCAAGTTCATTATATGCGGTTTTGTTTTTTATTCCTGTAAGCTCGTCTCTTCTGGCTAGTTCTTTTTCAGTATTCAGCGCTTTAAGGTGCTGTTTCTCTCTTTTGACTTCATCATCTATATTTTCAATGCCAATGATATAATGAGTGCCGGTAGTAGTCTTCCGCACAGTCATTCTGACATAATGAGTTTTCTTAAATGCTACAATCCGGTAATCAATGCTGCAGCTTTTCTTATCCGTAAGAGCACTGATTATATGATCTTTGTTGACAAACCCGAGTACAAGATCACGGTCATTTTTATGAACAATATTTGAAATATCACTCCGGGAGTCTTCAAAAAAATCATTACCTGATTTCTGCATATCTAACTGGCCGTAAATATTTCTGCATTCATAACTGATATAGCTAGAGTTTTCAGCATCAACATAATATATTACGTCGTAATTGACTGCCAGAATTTCTGCAATCTGAGTGAATGTGACATGTTTCTTCTGATTTTCAAGCCGCATATTTTCGGCGGTAATTTCATCATCTATATCTTTTTCATACAGAACAAAATGCCTGTTATCATTTGCACGCATCACTGTGAACTGAAAATACCGCGGCTGATCTTCAATCATAAGTCTGTATTTATAGGAATATGATTTTCTGCCTTCCAGATTCTGTAACATTGCCTCTTTGCGGTACAAACTCCTGGCAAAACCCCTGTCGTCGGGATGCACATATTTTTCAATATTCATGCAGGTTTCGTCATAAAAATTCCGGCCTTCAACAGGCACATTCATAGAAGCATATTCCTGACTGGATGAAAACTCCATGAATTCTCCAGTTTCTATATTGATGTAATACATTGCTTCGTAATCTTCTGCGAGACTTGTTGCAATGTTGTCGTAAATCTCTTTTTCCTTCATCTCCCCGGCTTCAACAAAGGAATGAATCACACAGATTCCGATTATAAGTCCTGTAGCATAAGAAGGATATCTGTCATCAAATAACTGAAATATCAGAAAGAATTCCATCACAAGACAAGTGAGCCCCACGGCTATATATCGTGTTTTCTCACCGCCAGTTGATTTATGCGCTATAAAAAGCATATAAGTTGAAGTTACCAGATAAAGAACAACCAGTAAAATAAAAGCAATATGTCTGCCTGGTTCTATAATATATTCATGCTGTTCATTAAAAGAAAAAATAAAAGGATTAAAGTTATTGATTATCAAATATATAAGTGCCAGCGTGAACATAGCCCACACTGCGTAGAGCAGTGCTTTACTTTTTCGGTTATGCATGTCCAGATATGCAACAACATAACGTATCCATGTCAGCATTGTCACGAAGATAAAAAGAAAATAAAGGACACAATCAAAATATAAGACAGGAAAGAGTGCTTCTATGTGATGATATTCGTACAAAAGCCCCCAAGCTATATCAACAATGAAGTAGCAGTTCGCCGCCAAAAGAAAATGACGGTAGCGAATAGCTGTCCGTTGTTCAGATCCATGCTTTCCAGAATGAATTCTGTAATATCTGAACGCTTCGCGGTTAATTATGAGATTAAGTATTAATGCCAGTAAACTTATGATTGAATAAGACATTTCTCCAATGTTTTTAGTATACCATAGGATATGCAGAAAGTCATTGAATAATGATTGCATTGATTAAACGTGTATTCTTTAAAATTCCTCTGCAAAATAATCAAATTCTGTGTGCTCAACACCGTCGCTGCCGGCTCTTTCTGAATGAAAGTCTATGGAAGGATTTTTTTCACGTACAAAGCTGAAGAATTCTTTCATTTCTGCATTATGCGTATAATATTTTATGATAGCTTTTTGAAGTTCTTCTTCATACGCTAATATTTTGATTACTTTATAAAGAATTGTGATTTTTGAAAAGTATGGTATAATAGCTTTTAAGAAAAACAGTTTATTCTGGAAAAGATAAATTATGATAAAAAAATGTATTTTTATTATTTTCTTAATTTCAATTTCTCTATCATTACATTCAGAACCTTTTACTTTGATTTTTGAAAAAGAACTCAATCCTGATTTTTGGAAAGAAAGAAATCTCAATCCAAATGGTGCAAATATAATTTGTATGCCATGTATTATTAATGAATCAGAAATTGGCATGATTATAAGAAACAGTAATCTAAAAGTAATTAATCAAATTAATAATCTTGTTCAAAAAGAAATACCTGAACCAGAATATACAATTGAATATAATTATATATTTGAAATTTTCAACATAGCAAATAATACCTTTATTCAATATGATTTACCTTTTCTGACGGGGAGTATAGTAATTCAAGAAATAAATTATTCACAATTAAAGAAAGAACTCTACATTGAACTATCTGGATATAGAAATGCGAAAAAACTTCGTTATCTTTTAGATTCAAAAGAATTAACCACATTTGAAAATCTTAATTATGCCAATCTGGCTTTTGAATCATTCAGACCATTAAAAATATCAGAAAATCAGATGCTCGCAATATTAATTGATGAAGAATGTGAGAATTATGCTTATGACAATTATTATGAAGAATATATAGGAAAAGTAATTCTATATAATTCAAACGAAATACAAAAAGCGAAAAAAGGAAATTTTGATAAAGAAAAAATTATTCAAGTTTTTAATGATTCAAAAGGCAATAATATTTTAGCTTCTGACGTGTATAATCCTATCTATAATTCAGAGTTTAATGTATTATTAGTTAGAAGTGAGCATTTTTTAAATGAGAACAAGTCTACAACATTATATCTATTCAAAAAAGGTAACTATTAAGCAGATAGCCGACGTTACAACAGACTTTTCAGGTAATCTTCACTGGGAAGAACTTGATGCTGATATAGAATTAGAAAGTCTTGAAAATCCTGAAAACTACCCTTTGATTTATAGATAATAGAAAAATCACATAACATGCACTTACGAATTGCAGCCGTTTACATCGTTCTTAGCTAAGCAGGAACGGCATTCCTAGCCAGCTAGGAGCGACGTTCCTAGCCTAATAGAAGTGACATTCCTAGCTAAGTAAGAGCGCCGTTCCCGTTAAAGAATCATTTTATGGACAGTCAAAATGATTAATGTTATAAACTCAATATATGTCAGATTTTATTGTAAAAGATTGTAGTAATCCTGAAATTGTAAAACCTCTGTTTCTCGAATATTCGCAGATAAAAGGAGCCGAGAGCTGCTTTGTTTCTTTTGACAAAGAAATAGCTGATTTGAATGAATATTACAAAGGCGGTGCACTGCTTGTTGGGTATAAAAAGAACAAGCCGGTTTCTTGTGTTGCCTTAAAGAAAATTAATGATAAGTCTTGTGAAGGAAAAAGACTTTTTATTAAGCCTGAATATCGCGGTAATGGCTACGCAAGAATTCTTTTGCATGCAATGATTGAAAAAGCAAAGGCTCTCGGATTTACAGAAATTGTGTTTACTACAAAACCGTCTGTAATGAAAACCGCATACGCATTATATAAGCGTATGGGCTTTGAAGAATTATCTGAAACAGACGGAACTGTAACTATGCGTATTGATTTGTTGAAATAAGGCAATTATCTGAATGCCTGCAAGCGCTTTATTATGACATTTTCTTCAACCGAAAAGTCTTTTTCTGAAATTGAAGAAGTTTCGGGCTTGTACCATGAAAATCTTGAGAAAATGTTTGTCCATTTTTCGTTCTTAAACTTATAGCCATGCAAAGCATAAATTGAGTTTATCAAAAACTGGGCGTATGTAGACGCAACTTTTGTTTTAGGCTGAAACTCCGTAAAAGCCCTTTCATAAGTGAACACAACAACATCTTTGTAGAATTCTTCCGCTGTAAGTTTTAGAATAAGTTCTTTTTCAAGATAGTTTACGCTATACGTTACGCTTTTTTCCATCATTTTGCGGTCTAATACTTCCTTGTATTCAGGAATTTTTATAAGCTCATTCCAGAGCACATTTACTATTACATCGTAAGCGGCAGAACTTTCTAAAGGCACACGGAATAGAGACGTTGTAATGCTGGCTTTCCAGTTTTTTTCCGGCTTAATGTTTTTAAGAACCCAAGTTATTACAGTTTCGTCTTTTGCTTTGTCATAAACTATCGACTTTGGCTCATACGAAAAACTGCATGAATAATAGCTCATATCGTCCAACATCCAGATGGTAAAAGGATATTTGTAGCTTTCCCAGCAGAATTCTTTTAACTTTGAATGGAATATAATAGTGGCGCTCTTTATAACATTAGCCCATGAACTTCCTGTTGTAAGAACATATTCCCATGTTCTTCCGCCCCAACCTATGCTGTCGCTCCAACTTGAAGGTCCATGATTATATTCGTCAATAACTTCAAGAACCTGCTTTGGCGCAAAAGTCAGTTCGGTTACAAACCAGAAATCGCATTTATCTTCATAAGTTTCTGGATTTTCACGTGCGTTTGCAATAAGCTTTCTTGAAAGCGCTTTGCCGTTGCAGGTGCTTTTAAATTTATAGAAATCTTCGATTTTGGCTCTTAATTCAGGCGTGTCATCAATAGACTGGTCTTCACCATGGCTTCCGACACCTGTGCGTTCTTCCCATTTTACAGGAAAACCGACCGTAACTTTTTGCGGTTCATCAGTCAGATTTGTAAAATGAAAAGTAACTTTAACATGATCTTCCCAAATTTCAACAACTTCATCGGTCATTTCTATAGCAGTGCTATTTTGAATTACAAAACCGCCAAGAGTCGGGTTTACATATCCATGTCCGTCGTCTGCAAAAACAGAAAACAATGTGCAGATTAAAGCCAATGCAATTAAAAAAGCTTTTTTCATAATTTTCCCCTAATTTACTGCAATCTTACCGCAATGTGATTATATCAAAGCATGAACATAAAAAGGAAGAGCACGCCGCTTTGAAAGCAGCGTGCTCTAGGGCAATAACAAAACGTTTTTAAATTATTTTTCGAGCCGCTTTTTAATCTGCAAGCAAGGCACTGATAGAAGCAATGGTGGCAACACCCGCAGCGACAACAGCAACAGTCGCTGCCTTCTTGGCAACATCACTGCCAGACTCAACTACGATTACCTCCTGTTTTGGCGGCTCGTGGCATCTTGAGGGTTCATAAGGCTTTGGTGCAACCCGAACAGTCTTTGGGTCAGGTCTTTTCGGGGCTTTTTTATGGTGATCTATATGATGATAAACAGGTTCTGGATGTCCATGCATTTTATGAGAATATTTTTTTACAGGAACTTTTACTGCCGGCTTCTTGGCAGGAGCTGCTGTAGTTGTAGTTGTCGTAGTAGTAGTTGTTACTACTGTAGTCGTTTTGCTTGTTACCGGCGGTTGATTAGGCTTTGCGCTTACGCTAAAAGTTGCTGCCACAAACATTAATCCCGCAATTACTGCTGTTTTTGTAATAAATGTCTTTT
>CAMJMF010000097.1 GCA_946406925.1 uncultured Spirochaetales bacterium
GCGCACAAATCAAAGCCGTTTAAGCCCGGCAAATCGAGGTCGAGAAGCACACAGAAAGGATGTGTTTCAACCATTTTTGCACCTGCCTCAAAACCGTCAAAGGCCTGGTGAATGATGAGGTCTGGGAATACTTTTTCGAGATATTTACCTAAAACGGCGTTTAATCCTTTGTCGTCATCAACAATGAGAATTGAATTATTTGATTTTTCGCCGACTACTTCTGCAGAAAGTTCATTCGGAATACGCATTCCGCGGCTTTGCATAAACTGAACTAAATCATCTCTGTAGACACGATACTGACCACCCGGTGTTGAAAAAGCCTTCAAGTGTCCGTTTCTAATCCAGTTGATTGCAGTTTGATTTACTACTCCGCAGATATTTGCAACTTCAAGTGCAGAGTAAACAACTGTTTTGTTTAAATCCTTTGCCATTTTGTCCTTCTTCCTCTCCGATAACCAAGGGAATGGAATAACCTCTTTAAGACGTATTTTTTATATGATTACTTTTAATAATAAAGAATCCTCAATCAAACAACTTAATTATAACATAAAAGTTGTAAAAAATATAGTACCTTTTTTGGAAATCTCAAAAATATTTATTATATCCAGTTATTTTTGATATAAAACTTTATATCAGACCATGAAAATCCAAGCCTTATAAGAGCCTGCTGTGCCTGTTCCTTTGTTTTTCCCTGTTTTTTCAGTTTGGCTGCGGCTTTTTCTAACAGCGAAGTTTCGCTTTTTTGAGCAAAGAATTCTTCAACGGCTTTTTCGGCTGTGTCTCTGCCTATGCCGCGCGCCGCAAGTTCTGCTAAAAGCCGTGTTCTGCCTTCAGCTTTTCTTATAGATCTGTTCCTTAAAAAAGCACCGGCGTAACGCTCGTCTGAAAGCCAGTTTCTTTTTTGCGCGTATTCCAATGCTTTTTGAATTGCCGCATCAGAGTGGCCTTTCTGTTTAAGTTTGCGTCTTAAAAGTTCTGTGCTGTGCTCGGCGTGTTCAAGGTATGCAACGGCTGCATGTTCGGCAGAAAAGGCTAAAGCCGCGTCTAGAATTTTTTCACTTATCTCATTGCTGACCTGTGTGTCAGCTTCTAAAGCATCAAAGTCGATGATACATTTTGTTTGGGCGGGCAATACTTCTGTTCCGGCTGGTACATTTGTGCTGCAGCCGTTCAATTCAGAAGCCTTTACAAGGTGTGCAGGCGGAATTTGCTGCGGCTCGTCTTCAGTTTCATCACTCAGGTAGACGGCACGCAAAAAAAAAGACCCCAGAGATGTGTTTAGCTTAAAAACATCTTCTGAAGTCCTTGTGGCTGAATAAATCAGCATAGCAGTGCTGTCCGGCTCAATAACTGAATGTTCTTGTGCTGAAACAGCATTGCCCATAAAGCAGAAAACCTTGAAAGATTAACGCTTGCTGAACTGGAATCTGCGGCGTGCACCACGGCGACCGTACTTTTTGCGTTCAACCATGCGTGAGTCACGTGTAAGGAATCCGTTTGCTTTGAGTGCAGTGTGATTTGACTGATCAATCTGGAGCAATGCACGTGAAATACCGTGCAAGCATGCACCTGCCTGTCCGTCAAGACCGCCGCCGACTACGTTAATCAGAATATCATATTTGTTTTCGCTTGATGTAACCATCAATGGCTGGCGAACAACCAGAACCTGTGATGGAGTTGCGAAATAAGCATTCAAATCTTTGCCGTTTACAACAACTTTACCAGAACCTTCGCGAACAAAAACGCGTGCAGTTGCTGTCTTTCTTCTTCCAGTACCAATAGCAATATTTTTTACCACGATAATCTCCTAATCCTTATACTTCGAGCGGCTGTGGATTCTGTGCTGTGTGCGGATGTTCTGCACCTGCATAAATCTTTACATTGGTAAGCAGTCTGCGTCCCAAACGGCCATTAGGAATCATTCCCTTGATAGCTTCCATGAGAGGAGCTTCAGGATGACGTTCAATTGTCTTTTCAAAGCTGTTAGCTTTCATACCACCGATATAACCTGTGTGGTGATAATAAATCTTGCCTTTTGCCTTGTTACCTGTAACAGCAACTTTGTCAGCATTGATGATAACTACGAAATCACCCATTTCCTGGTTTGGGGTGTAAGAAACTTTGTCTTTGCCGCGCAACACTGAAGCAGCTTTTGCAGCAACACGACCGAGCGGCTTGTCAGCAGCATCGATAACATACCAGTTGCGAACAGCTTCTTGTTCTTTTAAAAAAATGGTTTTCATGTATGTACCTTAATAAAAAATCTTTTGTGCAGCTTCCTCTTGCATCTGATTCTGCTGCTGTGCTTTCAGGCGAGCAAACCCTAAGCACCGCTATTTTCATAGCGCAGATATTACGGGAAACTCATAATAGAATTTTTAAGGGGCTAATGTCAAGTATCAATAGAAAATACATTGCAGACAAAATTATGCGGAAGTCTTGAAAAGTCTTTTGGATGAGATGTTAATTTTCGTTATTTTTGGAAATTTCTTCCTCTTTCTTGGCTTCGGCTTTGTCTTTAAGATCTGCAACTCCTATAAAGAAAGAAACAAGACCTATTAAAGCAGCCGCTACAGGAATTCCGCCTTTCAAAAAAGAAATAATCTCTGCTCCCCAGCCCAGCCCTGCAGGAAGTGCGGCAAAAACTGTAAACGCTACAAACAAAATACCAAAAAACATTGCAAGCATAGATTATTTACTCCCTCAATAAAGAAAAATTTATCTGGTTAAGACACTAGCCATGTTCGTAAACTCGGTCAGCTTCCGAACATGGCTGCAATTTTTCAGGCTGAAGCCTTGCAAAATTGCGATTCATTAAAGTTCGTGTTCGGAAAGCTGAAGTTTCCGAACACGTCTGTTTTAATTTTTGCACACTTTTCGGCTTAGGTCAAATATTTCCCTGAAAGAAATTTGTGCAAGATTCTCGGGTATACATTCCAAGATGGTTTTATATTTCAGGGCAAATAAAAGACTGGCGTGTTTAACAAAGTGGGGTTAGAATGATAGCAGACAACGTTGATAATATACAACGAACAACACATTAAAGGAGATCAACATGCTCTACAGAAGTTTTCCAAAGATGCCGGATTTGAAAATTTCAACTTTAGGTCTGGGTTTAATGCGCCTGCCTGTAAATCCTGAAAATTCGTCAATTGATTATGAGAAAACAAAGGAACTTGTTTGTCTTGCCCTGGAGCAGGGTGTTAATTATTTTGATACTGCATGGCCTTATCATGGCGGAACTTCTGAGATTGTGTTTGGTCAGATTGTTAAAGAGCTTGGTATCCGAGACAAGATTTACATAGCTGATAAAATGCCTATTTGGGATATTGATTCAAAAGAGAAGGCGCGCTCAATTTTTGAAAAGCAGCTTGAAAAATTGCAGACAGATCACGTTGATTTTTATCTTCTTCATGCCATGTCAAAAGATCATTGGGAAAAAGTAAAGAAACTTGATTTGTTATCTTTGCTTGATGAATTAAAAGCTGCCGGAAAAATCAGACATCTTGGGTTTTCTTTTCATGATACTCCAGATGTATTTGAAAAAATTGTCGATGAATATCCGGCGGCTGAATTCTGTCAGGTTCAGTACAATTATCTTGACGGCGATATTCAGGGAACAGCAAAAGATATTCAATATGCAGCAATACGCGGCATTGGAACTATTGTAATGGAACCGTTGCGCGGCGGTCTTCTTGCAGTGCCGCCAAAGGGAATCAGCGACATATTTTTGAAGGCAGAGCAGAAGTTTCATCCGGCGGAATGGGGTTTAAGCTGGGTTTTGCAGAATCCTGGTGTTGTCTGCACTTTAAGCGGAATGTCTGCTGCTGAGCAGATGCTTATGAATTGCAAAACGGCTTCTGCTGCTGTTCCGGATTCAATGTCTGCCGGCCAGCTGAAAATTGTTGAGAGCGCAGCAGACTGGTTCAAGCAGCGCATCAAAGTTCCGTGTACAGGCTGCCGCTATTGCATGCCTTGTCCAAGAAAAGTAGATATTCCTGCTGTGTTTGCAGAATGGAACCGCATGTCTATGACAGGCGCTCTGGAAGACGGACCTGCTGTTTCGCCGAATTATACAAAGCTTAAAAAAGAGGGACATGGTGCAGATTTATGCGTTTTCTGCCATAAATGTGAAACCGTATGTCCGCAAAAAATAAAGATTCCAGATATGCTTGCAGAAGCCGGAAAAACTCTGAAAACTGAATAAGCGCCGGTCAAAACCCGAAATCAGAGCCGGTATTCATTTTTAAGTGTATTTTTCTTTGTTACGGATAATTTTTTATTTTTTAGTATTGACAATTAGAGCTTTTTGACACAATTATCAATTAACTTTAGCTTTTAGGAAATCATAACTTTTGCGTTCCCGAAGGAGTACAAAGCAAAGTGAAAGGCAGCACTGTATCTATTAATCACGTGTCTAAGAGTTTTGGAACATTCCATGCACTTGAAAATGTTGATTTTACTATTAATCAGGGGGAGTTCTTTTCGCTTTTAGGCCCTTCCGGCTGCGGAAAGACTACATTGTTGCGTATTATCGCCGGTTTTGAGTTTCCGGATGAAGGTACGGTGCTTTTTGACGGGCAGAATGTAATTCCGCTTGCCGCAAATAAACGCCAGTCCAATACTGTTTTTCAGAATTATGCGCTTTTTCCGCACCTTTCTGTATATGAAAATGTTGCATTTCCTTTGCGTCTTAGAAAAGAAGACAAAAAGGTGATTGACGATAAAGTATGCGAATATCTGCACATGGTTCAGCTTGACGCGCACATGAACAAAAAGCCTAATCAGCTTTCTGGCGGTCAGCGTCAGCGCGTTGCAATTGCTCGTGCACTTATAAACGAGCCACGCGTGCTTCTTCTTGACGAGCCGCTGTCTGCTCTTGACGCAAAGCTCCGCTCAAACCTGCTTGTAGATCTTGATGCGCTTCACGACAAAATCGGTATTACGTTCATTTATGTAACACACGACCAGTCAGAAGCCCTTTCTGTTTCTGACAGAATTGCCGTAATGAATCAGGGTAAAGTGCTTCAAGTCGGCACTCCTTTTGAGATTTACGAAAGCCCTGCAACAGAATTTGTTGCCAAGTTTATCGGTGAGACAAATCTCTTTGCAACGCGCGTTGAAACCTGCACAAAAATGGAAGCAAAAGACGGCAAGCCTGACGAGTACATGGTCAGTCTCGATATTCCGGAATTTGAATCATCTGTTCTGGTTACTGACTATGAGGAAACAAAGCCAGGTCAGAAGGTCTGCTTCACTGTGCGTCCTGAAAAAATCCGTATTACATTGGAGAAACCGAACACAAACCGCGATGATATAAATATCTTTCAAGGTGTTGTTGAAGAGCCTGTTTATTCGGGCTTTCAGTCTAAATTCTATGTACGCCTTGAAAACGGCACCTTGATAAAGGTCTTTAAGCAGCACACAAACTACCTTGATGACGGTCCAGAAATTGAATGGAAAGACAAGGTTTATGTTTCATGGAGTGCTAACGACGGCTATATCGTGGAGGACATTGACCAATGAGTGAGATTTCTTCTGCAAAACCGCCCGAAGAGCCTGTTAAAGGTAACCAGCCGGAAAACAAAGGCACAGAAAAGGCAAAAGCTAAAAAGGGCTCTGCCGTTTTTGCATCGCGCTCACGCACAAGCATAGGTACTTTATATGCGTGGCCTATGGGTGCATGGTTCTCGCTGTTTTTTGTTGTTCCTCTTGTGATAATTATGCTTTACAGCTTTTTAAAGAAAGGGCTGTATGGCGGCGTTGAATATAAATTCACTTTTGACGCATATATAAAGATGTGCAATTTAAGCTATTTTAAGGTTTTTTTGCGCACTGTTTATATTTCTACTTTGTCTACGCTCATTACAATTCTGCTGGCTTTGCCTTGCGGTTATGCCATGGCAAGAAGCCGCCATCAGACGGTTTTCCTTTTTATGGTTATAATTCCGTTCTGGACAAATTCGCTGATCCGCATCTTTGCGTGGATGAGCATTCTGGGCAACGAGGGCTTTATAAACCAGATGCTGCACATGCTTGGTTTAACCGAAAGCTATCTTAAGCTTTTGTATAATCAGCAGGCTGTAATCCTTGTTTCGGTTTATATGTACCTGCCGTATGCCATACTGCCGATTTTTACCGCAATCGATAAATTTGATTTTTCGCTGCTTGAGGCTGCACAGGATTTGGGTGCAGGCAAACTGACCGCTATCTGGCGTGTGCTTCTGCCGAATATCAAGAGCGGAATTGTTACAGCTTTAATTTTTACGTTTATTCCGATTTTTGGTGCTTATACTGTACCGCTGCTTGTCGGCGGTAAAGACTCGTACATGATAGGCAACATAATCGTTGACCAGGTGAATAAAACACGAAACTGGCCGCTTGCTTCTGCCTTTGCAATGATTATAACTGTAGTCAGCACAGCCGGTGTTTTGTGGATGATGTCTTCGTCTAAAAAAGAAGCGACTCTTAAGACCAAAGCAGATGGAGACCAAAGACAATGATTAAATCACCTTATAAATCGATTATAAACATACTGAATAAGAAGAAGCCTTTGAACGAATCTGCAAGACACGCCAAAAAGGCTATGCAGAAGAGGGCAGCAGGAAAATTCTCGTTTTCTGGGCTTGTGCTTGCGTTTACGCTTATTTTCTTGTTTCTTCCGCTTGTTGTTATTGCAATTTATTCTTTTAACCCAGGTAAAGGCTCTGAAATTACAGGCTTTTCGCTTATATGGTACGAAAAGCTTTTGTTTGATTCGCGGGAGCTTTGGGTTGCGCTTGAGAACAGCTTTATAATTGCGCTGACTTCTGCCGCCTTGTCTACTGTGCTTGGAACTTTGGCTGCAATAGGCATCAACTGGTACAAGTTCAAGGGAAAAATCTATATTCAGACGATAAGCTTTCTTCCGATGGTTCTGCCGGAAGTTATTATCGGTGTTTCAATGCTCATTTTCTTTTCTGGCATTGGAATGAAGCTCGGCATGATGACGATTTTTATAGCGCATACAACTTTCTGTCTGCCGTTTGTCTTTTTGATGGTGCTTGCACGCCTTGATGAGTTTGATTTTTCAATAATTGAGGCAGCGCACGACTTGGGTGCAACCGAAAGACAGACAATGATAAAGGTTATAATTCCGGCTATAATGCCAGGCATTTTTTCAGGCTTTTTAATGGCTGTAACTATGTCGCTTGAAGACTTTGTTATTACGTTCTTTGTTTCAGGCCCGGGCTCAACCACGCTGCCGCTTTATGTTTATTCAATGATCCGTTTCGGTGTTTCGCCTGTGATTAATGCGCTTTCGTTTGTAATGATTCTTGTTACAATGGTTATTGCTTATTTCTTAAGGAATTTCCTTAAAACAATTGCTGCTTCTCATTAGCATCAAATTATATGGAGGTTACGTTCAAATGAAGAAACCTATATTTTCAGGTATTTTGCACTTATTTGCTGCCGTTGCTGCTGTTTTTCTACTTGCCCTGTTTACAGGCTGCTCAAAAGACGACGGAAAAACACTTTATCTGTTCAACTGGACTTATTACACGCCTGATTCTGTTATAAAGCAGTTTGAGAAAGAATTCGGTGTAAAAGTAAAAGTTGACAGCTATGCCTCTAACGAGGAAATGTACGCAAAGCTTAAGGCCGGCGCAACAGGTTACGATATTGTTATTCCTTCTCAGGATTATGTTTCGATTATGATTAAAGAGGGAATGCTCAAAGAAATTGACCATTCAAAGCTGACAAACAAAGGTAATATCAGCGATTTAGTTCTTGCAAAAGCAACTTATGACCCGGAAATGCGTTACAGTGTTCCGTATTTTATGGGCGCAGCCGGAATTGCCGTAAACAAAGACAAAGTTTCAAATTACAGCAGAAACTGGTCTATATTTGCCGACCAGAAATTGAACCAGCGCATGAGCATGCTTGACGATATGCGCGAAGTTCTGGGCGACGCACTTATTTCGCTTGGTTATTCAGTAAACACAACAAATGATTCTGAGCTTTCTGCCGCTGTTGAATTAATCAACAAATCATGGAAGCCGAATCTTGTAAAGTTTGACGCTGAAGGCTTCGGCAAGTCATTCGCTTCAGGCGATTTCTGGGTTGTTCAGGGTTATGCAGAAGCTGTGTTCGGCGAAGTGCCGGAAAGTGACTGGGATAAAATCGACTTCTTTATTCCGGAAGAGGGCGGCCCAATGTACATTGACTCAATGTGTATACTTAAAAACAGCAAACATTCAGATCTTGCAATGGATTTTATTAATTTTATACACAGACCGGAAATTTACGCAGAGTTCTTGGATCAGTTCGGTTTTCCTGCAAGCGTAAATCCTGCCGCCGCCCAGTATATGCAGAAAAAAGCACATTATGCTGTTGAAGAGCTTGCAAACTGCGAGATTAAGGAAGATCTTGCCGAGAATCTTGCCAAATATTCTGCTTTGTGGGAACAAATCCGTTTTGAAGAATAGCGGCTTGTTCAAAGATACTGTTCATTAAAAACAAAAGGCGTAAACCCAAGTGATTTACGCCTTTTTATTTACATTCTCCGATAAATTACAGCTGTCTATTCAAGACGATAATCTGTATTTCCTAAGCCTGCATCAACCTTTACAGGGTGTCCATAAAGTGTCTTATCCCAACCAGGAGTGTTCGATTCACAGAACTTGAAAAATGCATCTGAAACAACAATCGTTGAAATTGATTTACCAGATGATTTTGCTTCTTCAACGCTATGCTGCAATTTTGATGCTTCATTAATAAGGTTCATATCAATTGCCATGTCAATCTCCTATAATAATCGGTGCTCTAAAAACACCGAATATGGATATTTGGAATTACAGATCGCAAAATCTGTATGATTTCCCCTCACAGTTATAACTAATTATACCACGTGAATTTTTACTTGTCATGTTTTTTTTTCTAAAAACTCCAAAAACTTTATCTGAGCAAAAAAAAGCAGCTGCACAAGCTTTTTGGCTGTCAGCTGCTTTTTTAAGCATATCTTTATGTTTTGTAAAGATTTATCGGTTTATGAATGAAGCGTTGTGTTTTTTACGATAACGTCGTGTGCGCTGCCTTCATTGATTGAAGCTTGTGAAACAAGTGTAAGCTTTGCTTTCTGCTGAAGTTCTGGAATTGTAACAGCACCGCAGTTGCACATTGTGTGTCTTATTTTGCTCATGCTCATTGTTACGTTGTCATGTAGGCTTCCCGCATAAGGAACATAAGAGTCAACGCCTTCTTCAAAGCTTAATTTACTTGCGCCGCCCATGTCATATCTCTGCCAGTTGCGTGCGCGGTTAGAGCCTTCGCCCCAGTATTCCTTAACGTAGTTTCCGTTTACGATAAGCTTGTTTGTCGGGCTTTCGTCAAATCTGGCAAAATAGCGGCCGAGCATTACAAAGTCTGCGCCCATTGCAAGAGCCAGTGTCATGTGGTAGTCGTGTACAATGCCGCCGTCTGAACAGATTGGAACGTAAACGCCTGTTTTAGCAAAATATTCGTCGCGGGCTTTTGCTACTTCAATTGTTGCCGTAGCCTGGCCACGGCCAATGCCTTTCTGTTCGCGTGTAATACAGATTGAGCCGCCGCCGATTCCGATTTTTACAAAATCTGCACCTGCTTCTGCAAGGAACATAAAGCCGTCGCGGTCAACAACGTTTCCTGCACCTACTTTTGCGTTCGGCCATTTAGCGTGAATATCGTGCAGTGCGCGGCGCTGCCATTCTGTAAAGCCTTCGCTTGAGTCCAGTGTCATTATATCAACGCCGGCTTCAAGCAGAGCAGGAACTCTTTCCATGTAGTCGCGTGTGTTGATGCCCGCACCGACAATGTAGCGGTGCTGCTTGTCGAGAAGCTCAAGCGGATGCTCTTCGTGGCTGGCATAGTCTTTGCGGAAAACCATGTATTTCAAGTTGCTGTTGCCGTCGATTATCGGCAATGAATTGAGTTTGTGTTTCCAGATAAGTTCGTTTGCTTCTGAAAGTGTAATGCCGTCTTTGCCTGTGATAAGCTCGTTGAAAGGTGTCATGTATTCAGAAACTTTTGCGTTCATGTCCGCAAAACCGATTCTGAAGTCGCGGCTTGTGATAATGCCTTTAAGCTTGCCGTTCGGTGTTCCGTCTTCTGTTACAGCTACAGTTGAGTGGCCTGTTTTTTCTTTTAAGCTGACAACATCTTGAAGTGTTGCATCTGGTCTTACGTTTGAGTCTGAAGTTACAAAGCCTGCTTTGTGGCCTTTTACGCGGGCAACCATTGCAGCCTGGTCTTGGATTGTCTGTGAACCATAAATGAACGAGATTCCGCCTTCTTTTGCAAGTGCAATTGCAAGCTTGTCGTCTGAAACTGACTGCATTACAGCCGAAACAAGAGGAATGTTCATTGTAAGTGAAGGCTCTTCACCTTTTTTGAATTTGACTACTGGTGTTTTAAGGCTGACATTCTGCGGAATGCAGTCTGCTGAAGTGTAACCTGGAACGAGCAGGTATTCGCCGAAAGTGTGTGAAGGTTCTTCGAAATAATACGCCATAAAATCTCCTTGCAAGCGCGCGTCTATATGAAATAGAGCAACTTCGAAGATTTTA
>CAMJMF010000098.1 GCA_946406925.1 uncultured Spirochaetales bacterium
AAATTATATTCTACCAGTTAAATGACATAAGTCAAGCAGAAAAATTGTAGAAATCAGCGTTTTTTTTTCCATACAACTTTGAACTGCCAAAATCATTTTACAGCATCTTACGAAACTGTAACCAGCCTTAATAATCTGACTGACGATATTCAATTTATACCGAAATTTTATCACTTTCAGTTAAAATCAGCAACTTTTATTGCCAATTTTCATGATTTATTATCGGCATATGTTATATATTACCAAAATCTCCAAAATTTGTCTACTTTTATACAGAAACAAATTCAATATCATTTCTGCCGGCAGACTGGAATTTAATTATTCCTCATTCTGGATTTTTTCAAGCTCCCAAAAAAGATTGCCGCTTTTTTTGTACTTTATTCTTATCAGGCGTTTTTCCGCAGTTTCACCGCCCTTCCACGGACGTTTGTAAGTCATTATTACCAAAGTGTCACAATCTTTAAGACATGCAAACGTAAAGCTGTGCATTCCGCCGGCACCTGTAATCTTTTTGTCTGTATTTGACGGAACATATTCGTCATCAACAAGCTTTACAGCAGATTTGTCCTGAATTTCGTAGTGCCAGCTGAAACCTGTTGTGGGGTTCTCAGCAAGCGTTACTGTAAATTCATTTTCGGCTAATATTTTCTCAGAATTTTCAATTTCTTTTGCAGCAAATGAATCGGCGGTATTCTTTCCGTTTTTTTCAACCGATGTGGCGTTTTCTTCTGTTTCACAAGAACTCATAAGCAATGCAGCCAATACCGCGATAAATATAGAAATGCTTTTTAGCACAGACGAATTGTTTTTCACAAAAACCTCCATTAGTCGAAAAATCGGCAAACTCGTCTGACTTTTTATAATTAAAACTTATTAAAATGAATCTATCAAAAAATACCGTTTTTTGCAACACATCAGAAGGCCCGCCCGAACAGTTTGGATTTCATATTAAATCTGCACATTCATGGCTTGAAGCTTATGTTCAAAAAGATTAAATTAGAAACATGAAAATTGTAATCCTTGATGGAAATGCACTGAACCCGGGAGATTTAAGCTGGCAGGGCTTTGAAAAACTCGGTGAAGTAACATGCTATCCGAGAACACCTGTTGAAAAAGTTATAGAACGCATTGGAAATGCAGAAATTCTGATAGTAAACAAGATTACAATTGACAGCAAAATAATGGACTCATGCCCGTCTCTAAAGTACATAGGCGTGCTTGCTACAGGATACAATATAATAGATACAGAAGCCGCAAAAAAGCGGAACATTGTAGTAACGAACATACCGGCATACAGCACAGCCGCCGTTGCGCAGTCAGTTTTTGCATTTATAATGGAATTTACAAACGGAGTCCATGCGCACAACAAGTCGGTCATGAACGGCGACTGGTGCAAGGCAAAAGACTTCTGCTACTGGACACACCCAATGAAAGAGCTCAGCGGCAAAACTTTAGGCATTGCCGGCTTCGGTTCAATCGGGCAGCAGGTAGCAAAAATTGCACTGTCATTCGGAATGAACGTAACAGCTTTTACCCGTTCAGCTGAAAAAATCGCAGACTTCAACGAAAAATACGCAATTCTAAAAGAGGACGGTACAGCCCCCGTAAAGACGGTAACAAAGGGCGAATTATTCGAGTTTTCAGATTTTCTTACATTACACTGCCCGCTTACCGAACAAACTAAAAACTTTGTAAATGAACAGACACTTTCTCTGATGAAACCGTCTGCTATGCTTATAAACACGTCAAGAGGACCTGTTGTAGACGAATACGCTGTTAGAAAGGCATTGGACAAAAACAGACTCGGCGGGTTTGCCTGTGACGTTATTTCAGCAGAACCCATGAAAGAAGACAACCCGCTGTTAGGCGCACCGCGGTGCATTATAACGCCGCATGTAGCGTGGGCAGCCTTAGAGACAAGAAAAAGACTTATGGACATTGCAGAAGCAAACTTAAAAGCTTTTCTTGCCGGGAAACCGCAAAACACAGTCTGAGATTCAGGCTGAACCAACATAAAAACAGATATAGGAGCAACAAAATGAGCGATTCATGCAGCCATGACTGTTCGTCATGCAGCTCACATTGCAATGAAAGAAAAGAACAGCAGACAGATTTTCACGAAAAGCCGCATGAAAAAACAAGCATAAAAAAAGTAATCGGAATTGTCAGCGGCAAAGGCGGTGTCGGCAAAAGCCTTGTGACCTCGCTGCTTGCAGTTCAGTCTCAAAAAAACAGCCACAACACAGCAATTCTTGACGCAGACATTACAGGCCCTTCAATACCGAAAGCCTTCGGCTTAAAAGAGCGTCCGCTTGGCGGAGAAGACGGCATGCTGCCTGTTAAAAGCGCAACAGGTATAGACGTAATGTCATTGAACCTGCTTCTTGAAAACGACACAGATCCTGTAGTCTGGCGCGGCCCTGTGATTGCAGGCGCTGTAAAACAGTTCTGGACTGACGTAATCTGGCAGGATATTGACTTTATGTTTGTGGACATGCCTCCGGGAACAGGCGATGTTCCTCTTACAGTTTTTCAGACACTGCCGGTAGACGGAATTGTTGTTGTAGCTTCTCCTCAGGAACTTGTAGGAATGATTGTTGAAAAAGCTGTAAAAATGGCAGACATGATGAAAATTCCTGTACTTGCACTTGTTGAGAACATGAGCTACTTCAAATGCCCGGACTGCGGCAAAGAGCATCACATTTTCGGCGAAAGCCGCATCGACTCAATCGCAAAGAAATTCAGCATTGACACAGTTTGCCGTCTGCCGATTGACCCGACTCTTGCCGCCGCCACAGACCGTGGCGAAATTGAAAAAGCTGACAGCTCGCTTCTAAAGCCAATCATCGAAAAGATTGAAAAGCTCTAACAAGTAAAACTGAAAAATCGCATCAGCTGAAATAAAAAAGGCTGACTTAGAAGCTTAACCGCTCTAAGGCAGCCTTTTTTGTTAAACTGTCATTCCGAACTTGATTCGGAATCTGCTGCAGTTATTTTGCGCCGTTTTCGCAGTTGTCGGCTTCGTCCTGCTGGCGGATTTTTTTGCGCATAATCTTGCCGCTCGTTGTCTTCGGCAGCTCTTTTACAAATTCCACGATACGCGGGTATTTGTAAGGCGCGGTTTCAGTCTTAACAAAAGTCTGAATCTCTTTGACAAGCGCATCAGACGGCTCATAGCCCTTTGCAAGCACAATCGTAGCCTTTACAACCTGACCACGGATTGGGTCAGGCGCACCAGTTACAGCACATTCAAGAACAGCCGGGTGCTTCTGAATTACAGACTCAACCTCAAAAGTTCCGATTCTATAGCCCGAGCATTTGATTACGTCGTCGCAGCGGCCAACAAACCAATAATAGCCTTCATCGTCCATCCAGGCCTGGTCGCCGGTGTAATAATAGCCGTCGTGGAAGGCAACGGCCGTCTTTTCAGGCTCGCCGTAATATTCGCAGACAAGCCCTGGGAAACGTCCCTTCGTTTCTGGGAAGAGCTTTTCATCAAGCTTGAATGCAATCTGCCCTACCATGGCGATACCGACATCTTCATTGTCTTCATCAAGCAGATGCAAATTGTAATATGGGCACGGCTTGCCGATTGAGCCGGGCTTTATCTTTTCGCCATCAAAATTGAAAAGGCAGACGGTAGTTTCGCTCTGACCGAAACCTTCGTGAATCTCAAGACCGGTAATCTCTTTCCAGCGGTTGAAAACTTCTTCGCTTAAAGGCTCGCCCGCAGTTGAGCAATGAACAAGGCTTGAAAGATCGATGCCGCTCAAATCTTCTTTAATAAGATATCTGTAAATCGTAGGCGGGGCGCAGAAAGTTGTTACGCGGTGTTTTTCAACCTGATGAAGCAAATCAATAGGCTTGAAGCGCGAATGATAGTCGTATACAAAAAGCGCGGTCTCGCAAATCCACTGACCGTACAGGCGGCCCCAAGAAGTTTTTGCCCAGCCGGTGTCTGCTACAGTAAGGTGCAGCCCGCCGTTTTGAACCTGCTGCCAGAATTTGGCCGTCGTAATGTGGCCAAGCGGATAAAGAAAGTTATGAATTGCAAGCTTCGGGTGGCTCGTCGTGCCGCTTGTAAAATAGCCGAGCATATAATCTGAATTAGTAGAAACCTGCGCGCGTGGCGGCGCTTTGAACGGCGCGGCATTTGCAACGCCCTTTGTAAAGTCGTCCCAGCCTTCAGGCGGATTTTCTACTGGACGGTCTACGCCAAGCTCGTTTACAAAAATGCAGTGCTTTACAGACGGCGATTTTTTCCACGCTTCGTTGATATGCTGAATAACGTCTGGCACTGTTACAGCAATTATTGCCTTTATGCTGACCATATTGTTGCGGTATTCAATGTCTTCTGTTGTAAGCATGTGGCTTGCCGGAATTGCTACAGCGCCGATTTTGTGCAGCGCCATCATGCTGATCCAGAATTCGTAGCGGCGCTGCAAGATGAGCATAACCATGTCGCCGCGCTTAATTCCAAGACTCTGAAAAAACGATGCAGCCGCATCAGAAAGCTCTTTCATCCTGCCGAAAGAAATCTCGAAATAATCGTCCTCGTCATTCGTCCACACAAGAGCCGGAGCGTCAGGCTTTTTGGCAGCCAGTACATCCATTACGTCATAAGCAAAGTTAAAATTTGCAGGAATTTTTAACTCGTAGTTTTTATAAAAATCATCGTAAGAATCAAATTTGGTGCGTGAAATAAACTGTTCTTCCATTTCATTGTTTCCTTGTCAAAGCTGGATTTTCAGCGCCTTCAAACTGAAATGTTGCCCGCACAGCGCAGGCTTTTTTTGATGCCTTATCTTCAGCTTTCAAGACCGTTCATAATTATTGTGATGAAGCGGCATCTTTTGTTGTTCAAGCAGTTCTGACCATGAGGCTTGGTAGAATCGAAGTAAAGTGAGTCCCCCTCATGGAGGACGACTTCGCTCTTGCCTATCTGCACGACCATGTCGCCTTCGACACAATAATTGAACTCCTGACCAGGATGTGTCGTCGTGTGAATTTCGTCAATATCGCCGGGATTAATCGTTACGAGGAAAGGATCTATCAGACGGTTCGCAAAACCAAATGCAAGCGATTCGAAGTGATAGTCTGCAAGACGGTCTACTGTTGCGCCTTTTCCTTTTGGTGTAACGAAATATGAAACTTTTTTAGGCTCTTCGCCTGTTATGAAAGTCGAAATGTCAATGTTAAACTTTTTGCCAAGGCTGAACATAACGCCAAGCGGAATGTCCACAGTGCCGCTTTCGTACTGTCTGTACTGCTCAACTGAAACCTTGCAGATTTCAGCGGCTTCTTCTTCGCTAAGGTCGAAAATGTCACGCAAACCTTTGATGCGTTCTGCTACAGCTTTAATTTCTGAAATTGTATTCATAATAGCAAGACTATATCACAATTTAGTTTTTTTGCAAACTATGCAGCACAAGAAGCGTGCCCCGGTGCAGAAGACCCTGAAACAAGTTCGGACTGACCGGGACACACATCATCAGAATCTAGCTGTTTTTGCGGGCGTCGTTGGCGCGGATGTCTTTGCGCTTAATCTTGCCGCTTATCGTCTTAGGCAGTTCGGTAACGAATTCGACGATTCTAGGATATTTGTACGGTGCTGTAGTCACCTTTACAAATTTCTGAATATCCTTTACAAGGTCGTCGCTTGGAGTATAGCCCTTTGCAAGAACAATTGTTGCCTTTACAACCTGTCCGCGCACTTCGTCCGGGGCGGCTGTAACAGCGCATTCAACTACAGCAGGGTGCTGCATGAGAACGCTCTCAACCTCAAAAGTACCGATTCTGTAGCCTGAGCATTTGATTACGTCATCGCTGCGGCCGGTAAACCAGAAGAAGCCGTCTTCATCGCGCCATGCTGTATCGCCTGTAAAATAATAGCCGTCTCTGATAACTTCAGAAGTTTTTGCCTGATCACGGTAATATTCGATAAACAGGCCGGGGAATTTTCCATTTTTAAGAGGAAATGCAATTTCGCCGACTTCACCGTCTTCACAAGGCTCATTCTCGTCATTTAAAAGCACTACATTGTAATATGGCGCAGGTTTTCCGATTGAGCCTGGTTTTACCTTCTCATTGCCGAAGTTAAGCAAAGACAAAGTTGTTTCTGTCTGGCCAAAGCCTTCACGGAGCTCAAGTCCGGTTATAGCCTTCCAGCGGTTGAAAACTTCTTCGCTCAACGGCTCGCCGGCTGTTGAACAATGTTCAAGATGAGACAAATCAAAAGTGCTCAAATCTTCCTGAATCAAGAATCTGTAAATTGTCGGCGGCGCACAGAAAGATGTGATCTTGTGCTCCTCAATCTGCTTTATCAAGTCAATCGGCTTGAATTTTGCGTGATAGTCATAAACAAACACAGCACATTCACAGATGAACTGGCCGTAAAGTTTTCCCCATACAGCCTTACCCCAGCCTGTATCAGCAACAGTAAGGTGAAGCCCGTCTTTTTTTACCTGCTGCCAGTACTTTGCTGTTACGATGTGGCCCAAAGGATAAGTCCAGTCGTGTGTTACAAGCTTCGGGTGGCTTGTTGTGCCGCTTGTAAAATAAGCAAGCATGATGTCGTCATTGCTGTTGATAGCTGCGCGCTCTTCTTTTGTTGGCTCTTTTCTAGGAGCGGCATTTGCTGTTCCTGTTGAAAAATCAAGCCAGCCAGAAGGCAGAGGTCTTGCTTCATGTTTTGTGCCGTCAGGGCTTGTGTATTCAGTTCCGTTCGGTGTGTCAAAGCCGTGCGGGTTTACAGCAATTCTGATTTTCAGTGTAGGGCTTTCAGGCAGCGCATCATCAACATGCTTTAGAATATCGCCGTCATGAACAGCTACAACAGCTTTGATTGAAGCTGCATTGTTGCGGTAGACGATGTCTTCTTTTGTAAGCATGTGTGTTGCAGGAATTACAGACGCACCAAGCTTGTGCAGCGCAAGGATCGAAATCCAGAATTCATAGCGGCGCTGCAAAATAAGCATAACCATATCGCCTTTTGCAATTCCGGAATCTGCAAAGAACTGCGCTGCCTTGTCTGTGCGCTCTTTTATGTCGGCATAACTGAATTCGTGAAAAAGCCCCTCATCGTTTGTCCAGACAAGAGCTCTTGAGCTGCCTTTCTTTTTTGCGAGAACATCCATTACATCATATGAAAAATTGAAATGCTCAGGCACATTTATCTTATAGTTTTCAAAGAAATCTTTATAGTCTTTGAATTCTGTTCTGGGTAAAAATACTTCTTCCATTTTATGTTTCCTTAACTGGTAAACTTAGATTATGATTGCAAGGAATCTGGCGTTTTTACCGTTCAACGCCTGCATTCCATGAGGCTTTGTGGCATCAAAATAAAGGCTGTCGCCTTCTTCAAGCTCCATCTCTTTGCCGTCCACTACAATTTTCATTTTTCCTTCAAGAACATAATTGAATTCATGTCCCGGGTGCGAATTGAAATGAATTTCTTTAGTTTCTTCTGGTGTAATTGTAACCAAAAAAGGATCTGCCTTGCGGTTTGAAAAACCAAATGCCAGAGACTGATATTTATAATCGCTCCGTCTGTCAACAGAAAGACCCTTACCTTTTTTGGTCAAGAAATAGCTTTTCATGTGCGGCTCAGAACCAGAAATCAATACAGTTAAATCTATATTGTACCGCTTAGCCATACATTGCAGAATACCTACAGGAATATCCACTGTGCCTGATTCGTAAAGCTGGTACTGTTCGGTTGAAATTCCGCAAACTTCTGCTGCTTCTCTAATTGAAACATCCATAACATCCCGCAAACCTTTTAAACGTTCTGCAACTGCTTTAATTTCTTCGTTCATTAGAATCTCCTGTTCTATTGTATAAATCTTCATTCATAGTGTGAAATAAATCATAAAGATTTTGGCATGCTCTGGTAATTCACACGGTTCTACCGCACAGGCGGCAAAACCACACGATTGATGGATCTTCAAAATTCAGACAGCTTTCAGACTTTACCGGTAATCTGCAATCTTCCTCATTTGCTTCAATAATCGCATTGGAATGAGTTTTTCAGGGCTGCTCAAACAGCATGAGGCCGGAATGTTCAAAACCGTCTGAACTGCCCTTTTTACCCTTACTCTAATCCAAGCACTTCCTTTCGGTATTTTGTACCGATTTCAGTAAGCTTGAATTTCTGTATTTTGCCGCTGCCCGTCATCGGGAATGTATCCATAAACATGATGAGCTGCGGCCATTTGAATTTAGATATCTTACCACGGCAATATTCGATTACATCCTCTTCTTTGAGAGTCTTGCCTTCATGCAGAATAATGAAAGCACCTGTAATCTCGCCGTATTTTTTGTCTTTTACAGCGGCAACCTGAATATCCTTAATTTCAGGCATCTGAATCAAAAATTCTTCGATTTCGCGCGGATAGATGTTCTCACCGCCGCGGATAATCATGTCTTTGATTCGGCCAGTAATCTTGAAATTGCCGTTTTCGTCTTTTACGCCGAGGTCGCCGGAATGGAGGTAGCCGTTCTTGTCGATGGTTTCAGCTGTAGCTTCAGGCATCTTGTAATAGCCCTTCATGACGTTCCAGCCTTTGCAGCACATTTCGCCCTGTACACCAACCGGACATTCTTTGCCTGTTTCAGGATCAAGAACCTTTACGTCGATTCCCTCAAAGGCGTCGCCAACAGTTGTTGCTTTTACCTCAACGCTGTCGTTCCAGTGGCTCTGTGTCATTCCGGGGCTTGATTCTGTCAAGCCGTAAACCGAAGTGATTTCAGGCATGTGCATTTTCTCGATTACGGTTTTCATCAATTCAACAGGAACACCTGAACCAGCCATAATACCGGTTCTAAGCGAAGTCAAATCAAACATGTTGAACATCGGGTGGTTAAGTTCCGCGATGAACATTGTAGGAACGCCGTAAAGCGAAGTACATTTTTCCTTCTGAATTGAAGCAAGGGCAACAAGCGGGTCAAAGCTTTCAAGAAGAACGTGAGTTCCGCCATGAGTAAGAACAGCCATAACGCCGAGAACAATGCCGAAACAGTGAAAAAGCGGCACCAAAAGGCACAGGCGGTCATTTGCAGTGTAACGCATTCGCTCGCCGATGATAAAACCGTCGTTGATGATGTTGTGGCTTGAAAGCATAACGCCTTTAGGAAAGCCGGTTGTACCAGATGTGTACTGCATGTTAACAACATCGTGGCAGTTAGCCTCAGCTTCAATTTTGCGCACTTCGTTTATATCAACGTGCTGGCCCAAAAGCAGAAGCTCAGGTGTTGAATAAAGACCGCGGTATTTCTCAGGCCCCATAAATACAACATTTTTCAAATACGGGAACCTTTCAGATTTAAGACAGCCGCGCTCGTATGTATCAAGCTCAGGAACAAGTTCCTTAATCATCTGTACATAATTTGAGTCTTTAACGCCGTCTGTAAGGCAGAGCGTTGAAAGATCAGACTGCTTTACAAGGTATTCAAGCTCATGAAGCTTGTAACTTGTATTTACCGTAACAGCAATTGCGTTAAGGCGGGCACATGCAAACATGTATGTAAGCCAGTCAGGCACGTTTGTAGCCCAAATGCCTACTTTATCGCCTTTGCGGACGCCCAAAGCGTAAAGACCGCAGGCAAGGTCGTCTACACGCTTATTAAACTCAGCGTATGTAAAACGCAGATCACGGTCGGCATAAACCATAAACTCATGATCCGGGTTTTCTCTTGTTTTCTGATGTAATAATTCGTTTAATGTAATTTCAAACATTCTAAGTTCCTAAAAACGCTTTCTTTGAAGCGGCAGTTTATCAAACAGGTGTATAAACTACAGCAAGAATTTTTGCCGGTTCCTCACCTTTTGAATGGAGGTGATGTGCAACAATTGAATCATAGTAAATGCTGTCACCAACAGAAAGCTCATACTTGTCTTTTCCATAGATAACTTCGATATTACCGTTCAAAACATAGATAAATTCCTCACCTTCATGTGTTGAAAGCTTGACATCTTCGCCAGACGGCGGAAAAACATCAATAATAAAAGGATCCATGTGACGGTCAGCTTTGTTCTGTGCCAGTGTATAAAAGTCTAAATCTGAAGATTTAGCATTATTTCTTTCTGAAAAACGTGTTACGTTGTTTGCATCTTTGTTTGCATTATTGCGCACAAGAACAGGTCCTAAATCCTGCTGATCATCCATAAAAGTGCCGAGCCGTACACCGAGCACGCGCGCAATCTTGATTAGAGGGGTTAGTCCCGGAATTAGTTCGCCATTTTCAATGCTCTTAATGCTGTCTACTGATAGATTCGTTCTTTCGCTCACATCATCAATGCTGAGTTTGCGGCTTTCACGAATAAGCTTCACTTTTGCGCCAATTCTGTTTTTTTCAGACATAAACACCTCTTTTGTTTATAAAACTTTTCAGACTGCCGCCTATAACGGCAGTCCGATATTATTTGTAATTCTAGTTTTGAAAATCTACTGCCCGGGCTGCTTCAACAAGTCTTAGACAGCCCGCGGCAGTTTTCAGCTTTTATTTGATTTCGTAATCCATCTTAAAAGCTGTTTCAGTTGTGGCAA
>CAMJMF010000099.1 GCA_946406925.1 uncultured Spirochaetales bacterium
GTCTTATGGTTCAGGTTACGGTGGAAACGCTCTTCTCGGCAAGAAATGTTTCGCTCTCCGCATTGCTACAGTTTTGGCACGCGAAGAAGGCTGGCTTGCTGAACACATGCTTATCCTTAAATTGACAAATCCGAAAGGCGAAGTTAAATACGTTACAGGTGCTTTCCCATCAGCTTGTGGTAAGACAAACCTCGCTATGCTTATTCCAACAATTCCTGGCTGGAAAGTTGAAACAATCGGTGACGATATTGCATGGATGAAATACGGCGAAGACGGACGTCTTTATGCTATCAACCCAGAAGCAGGTTTCTTCGGTGTTGCACCGGGAACTTCAGAAGAATCAAACAAGAACGCTCTTATTTCTGCTTCAAAGAACACAATCTTCACAAACTGCGCCCTCACAGAAGACGGCGATGTTTGGTGGGAACAGATTGGCTATCCTGCAAAGGGCAAGCTTGTTGACTGGAAAGGCCAGACACGCGACGCTCTTCCAAAAGACAAATCACCAAAGGGCGAAGAATTCGCTCATCCGAACGCACGCTTTACAGCACCTGCTTCACAGTGTCCTTGTATCGCAAAAGAATGGGAAGACCCGAAAGGTGTTCCAATTTCTGCAATCTTGTTCGGCGGCCGCCGTCCATCAACTGTTCCTCTCGTACATCAGGCACGCAACTGGAACCACGGCGTATTCCTCGGCTCTATCGTAGGTTCAGAAATCACAGCCGCTTCTACAATCAACGCTGCTGAAGTCGGAAAAATCCGCCGCGACCCATTCGCAATTCTTCCGTTCTGCGGCTACAACATGGGCGACTACTTCCAGCACTGGGTAGATGTAGGCAAGGCTGCTAAAGATCAGAACAAACTGCCGAAGATTTTCTACGTAAACTGGTTCCGCAAGGACGAGAACAACAAAGACCTTCCGGGCGGATTCATGTGGCCTGGCTACGGCGACAACTCACGCGTTCTCGCTTGGATTTTCGACCGCTGCGACGGCAAAGACAATGCTGTTGATACACCAATCGGTTTCATGCCGAAAGAAGGCGCAATCAACACAGACGGTCTTGCAGACTACTACAAGAAAGTTCTCCCAGAAATTCTCAAGGTTGATACAGCCGGCTGGTTGAAAGAAGTTAAGGATATCCGTGAAAACCACTATCCTAAGTTCGGCAAGCACTTGCCAAAAGAACTTAATGATTGTCTCAATGACCTCGAAAAAAGACTTTCTAAATAATTTAAGCCTAACCGCTTGAACTGAAGCTCCGCAAACTCTGCGGAGCTTTTTTTATGCCCAAAAGATAAATCTATGTTTTTTTGATTCACATTTAATTTGTAATATGCTTTTTTGATTGTAGTTCATGGATTTTCAATTTTATTGCAATTATTGCCTTTTCGCTTTCTTTTGATAGTATTTCATCAATTTCTGACCATTCTGTATCGTCTATGGTTTTCTCTTCTGGTGTGAAAAATAATGATGATGCAGGAACACCAAGTTCTTCCGAAATTTTTTCTAGTAGTTCTGCAGAAACAAAACTTTTTCCTGTTTCTAAATCACTTAAATGCTTTATGGATATATCAAGTTTTTCTGATAGTTTTTCTTGGGAAAATCCAAATTTTTTTCTATATGAATGTAATTTTTTTCCAAAAATTGCTTTTATATTCATTCTTAAATAATAAATATGAAACAATTAAAAAATAATAACCTTTTAATTCTTAAAAAGCAAAATAAATATACTAATAATTAAAAAAAAGCTTGAAAACCAGAAGTGTAAGGTGTATTCTTAAATATATTTAAACCTTTTAGGTCAGAAAATACAGGAGGACTTATTATGGCTTTTTGCGTTAATTGTGGATCAAAGGTAGAGGACGGCGTTGGATTTTGTTCGAATTGCGGAACAAAAATTGGAAGTAACATAGAGCGAGAACAAGCTGTAGAACAAACACAACAAAATCAGCAATTTGCTCAGAATGGTCCTGATACTATAAGATCAGAGAATGTTAATGCAGAAGATTCTTTATTGCGTGCGTATATAATGGGCACTACGGATCCTTATGCTAGTAATCCCAATTATGAACATTATAAAAATGCTTTTTACAAACTATCCAATGGATCAAAAACAAGCTGGAATTGGGCGGCTTTTTTAACAGGCGGTTGGAATCTTGCATACAGAAAAAGCTATTTGTGGGGTGTAGTTTTTTATTTTGCTGCTCTTGTTCTCAGTGGAATTAGTTCGGGTCTTTTAACCATTCTGGGTTGGATTGCTGCTGGTATTTTTGCAGATTATTTTCATTATTCACGCTATAAGGAACAGTTATCAATTGCAAAAAAAACTTACCCAAATAATATCCAAGGACAGCTTAGCTACATGGCAGGAAATGGAGGTGTAAATAAAATGGTTATTTGGGTAGCTGTTATTATATCGATAATAGCTATAATAGTGATCATTTCAATAGCTGTTGCTGCTGCTAGTGCTATAAGTTTTTTTGATATATAAAATTAAAAGTGATAAAAGCTCCGCAAAATATGCGGGGCTTTTTTATTGTCCAAAAAGAAACACGCTGATTGTGCTATTCCACTTCTATGGCGATCGGGCAGTGGTCTGAGCCGAGAACGTCACTCATAATTATTGAAGATTTTACGCTGTCTATAAAAGACGGATTTACACACTGATAATCGATGCGCCATCCGATGTTTTTCTCGCGGGCGTGGAAGCGGTAGCTCCACCAGGTGTACATTTTCGGTTCGGGGCAGAAATGACGGAAAGTGTCTACATAACCAGCAGCTGTAAACTTGTCCATCCAGGCGCGCTCTTCAGGCAGATAACCGGCGTTACCTTCATTTGCTTTTGGATTTGCAAGGTCAATCGGTTTGTGCGCAATATTATAGTCACCGCACAAAACAATATTAAAGCCGGCAGCTACAAGCTCATCACATTTTTTAAGCATTGCATCACAGAAGGCAAGCTTATAATCAAGGCGCGCGCCTGCGTCCTGGCTGTTTGGAAAATACGCGGAAATAACCGCCAGTTTTCCGAATTTTGCAATTGTAACGCGCCCTTCATCATCAAAGCGCTCATCGCCCATTATTTCAACGCTGTCAGGTTCAGCTTTTGTAAAAATTGCAGTACCTGAATAGCCCGGCTTTTTAGCACTTGAAAAAAACGATTTATACACTCCGCCCGGCGCAAGCAGTTCCTGCGACAACTGACCGGGATTTGCCTTAGTCTCCTGAATGCAGACTACATCTGCACCACAGGCAAGCAGCCAGTCGATAAAGCCTTTTTTTTCTACCGCACGAATTCCGTTTACGTTCCATGATATGATTTTCATATTGTCCCCTAATTTTATGTCTATTCTTCACTATCTGTCGAATCAAAGCCGCATTGCTTTTCAAGCAGCATCTCCGCATCATCATGTCCCTGATGAACTTGATTCTCGCGGTATTTTGTCTTGTCAAGCTTTTTGAGACGGCGCTGCAACTGCTCCACCGAAACCGTAGAAATGCGCTTGATTGAATAATATTCCTTATCATCCATATTTTCCATTATAGCATAAAATGGGTATAAAAAATTGAATTAAAATGATAATATCACTGCATGGAAATAGAAATCTTATATCAGGATCAATATATAGCGGTTATCAACAAGCCGTACGGGCTTTTGTCTGTGCCCTACCCCGGCAGAAAAGCAAAAACAGCACAGTCTATACTTGAAGAGCTTTTGCGGAAACAGGGAACAGCAAACGCAAAGCACAAGCCTTTTGCCGTTCACCGTTTAGACCGCGACACAAGCGGCGTAATGATGTTTGCGCTGACCGAGCAGGCTCAGGAAAAAATAATGAGCAGCTGGCACAGCATGGTCACAGAGCGTCTTTACAGAGCTGTTGCCGAAAAGCCTGAAAAAACTGACTTGAAAGACGAAGGGCTTATTTCAGATAAACTTGCACAAAACGCGCATAACGTGGGCTTTGTACCAAAAGAAGGCGATAAAAACAAAGACGGAAAAGCCTTTAAAACTGAAACTGCACGAACGCATTATAAGATAATCGAAAAAGGCACAACTCATGTGCTTTTTGAGCTTTCTCTGGACACTGGAAAGAAAAACCAGATCCGCGCACATCTTGCTTTTCACGGCTTTCCGTTAGCCGGAGATAAAGAGCACAGGGCAAAAACAGACCACTTTCACAGATTATGCCTACACGCACGAACACTGGAATTTGACCACCCTTTTACAGGCGAACACATGAAATTTGAAGTAGCCGAACCAAAAGAATGGGAAAATTACGTTAAGAAAGGCGATTTTCAGTCTAAAAAAGCACCACGCACAGCACAGCAAAAGCGGAACTCAAGAAACAGCATAAAAGGCGTAGATTTAGGCGAAAAGCGGCTCTCCCGCAAAGACCTTGCACACATGGATTTTATCGAAAGAGGCAAGCACCGAAGATAACACAGAACGGTTAGTCGCATATAATGTCAGAATCGATTTTTATAACAATATCATCCTCAAAGAGAATACCAAACTTAAACCAGGCAAAATCACCCCATGGAAGGCAGGCTCCATCGTGTGTATATCTGTTATAATTTCCATTTTGCTCTATAGGTTCACCAATTAAAGCATCAACTTCTGCTCTTGTCATACCTTCTTTTATTTTGGGAACATTATTAATATTGAAAGTACTTGAATGACATGTATCAATCAAAGGATTCCAGAAACATAAATATTCTGTTCCACGAAAAGCCAAAAAAACAAAGCAGACAAATCCAAAGCAAATAAACAAAAAAATTATACAACCCTCACAAAGTCTTTTGACTAATGTTTTATAACTTATAATAAGAACTGAAAGCATACCAAACGGCAATTCTGCAAAACAGCAGCACAAAAAATATGCAAAAAAAGAAATTTCAATCGACCATGATGAAAACAATTCACCAACATACTGATGCCATCTGAATTTAGCATATAAAAAGCCAAAAAATGCAGTAGCTGCTATTTGCAGAATAAAGATTATCAACATTACAATCAGATTTTTTTTGACTATGTTTAAAATTTCCCTGCGTGTCAGCTTTTTTTGCGGATCTCCTAAAGATATCTTTTTTATTTTGAAGCCGTTCTCTTTTAAATCCCTTATTATTTGATAACAACATTGAACTGCAACAAAAGAAAACAATGTCAAAGAATAAGCAACAAGCATAACAGTAGAAACTGAATATTCTTTAACAAAAAACACACCGCTTATCGCTGGAATAAATGAAAACAAAAAACAAAGCAACAGCTTTATATTGTTTTTCTGAAAGTGAAAGATATATACAGATGAAGCTGTAAAAAATGCAAAAAACAAAAAAGGAAGAAGAATTAACCAATTTTCTATTAAACAAAAAATAATTATAGAACCTATAATTGCAATTAACAGAGTTATCACTACATATAAATTATCAGGATACAGCTTCTTCATCGTAATTTAAGTTATCCCTTTATTCTGCAATTAAGTTGCAGAGTTTTTCGATATGCAGCTGCATTATGTCTAGCGGCGGAACGGGGCAATTCTTTTCGTTCAGAGCGAGCGGCAGTTCTGTGCAGCCGAGAATAACTGCCTCAATTCCGTCTTCGGCTTTCATACGGTTTATAACTTCAATAAGTTTTGCCACAGATTCCGGCTTTACAATGCCATATTCAAGTTCACTGCCTATAATCTGGTTCACTGTGTTTTTATCTTCATCAGAAGGAACTATAACTTTTACGCCACGCTCTTCGACCGGCTTCTTGAGATAATCTCTTTGCATTGTGAAAATTGTTCCAAGAAGCCCGATTTTCTTGTATTTGCGTTGAACGGCAGCTTCCGCAACTGTTTCAGGAATGCTGATAAAAGGCACAGAAACTTTCGGCTTTAAGCGGTCATAAACAACATGCATGGTTGCGGCAGTCAGGGCTACAATTTCAGCACCGCCGCGGACAAGATTATCGATTCGCTCTGAAATATAATCAGTCAATTCGTCTAATTTATTGTTTTTAACTAAATCCAGAGCCTTAAAAAGATTCAGGCTTTCAACTGCAAGTTCAGGAAAGGCGTTGCCGCCGGACTTTTTGTTGCATATTGTGTTGATTTCTTTGTAATAAACTAAACTCGATTCCGGCCCTGTTCCACCGATTAAACCTATTTTTTTCATATAAAATCCTCTGATTAAGTCTAACATTTATAGGCAATAAGCGGAATAATCATTTCTTCTCTGCTCATTCCCGCATGATGGCTTTTGAACGGCTTGGCTTTTTTGTCCCAGAACAGCGTACGGCTGCCAACTGCGGCTGCCACAAAATCGCCGATGCCGGTCAAGTTCTTGTGCGGTTCACCAGTACCGAAAAGCTTCTGCTCAAAGACCTGCTGTTTTGTAAAAAGCTTGTAGTCATCAGCAAAAAGGCGGTTGAATTCATCGGCAAACACAGGCTTATATTCGTCTTTTACATAAAAGCTGATTGCGCGCGGCTCAATAGAAGTGCGGCGGACAAGCATTTTGACAAAATCCGGGTAATTTTCTACAAGATAGTCGCGCGTAATGTCGTTGTGCCCATGGTCAGCCGTCACAAAAACAATTGTGTCTTTAAGAGACTTGCAGAGCTTTTCAATGCGGTTGTTCAAGCCGACAACGCACCGATGAACAACGCCGGCATCTGTTCCGTTTTTGTGCAGATATCCGTCAGGGTGTTCCCAGTACGCATATGTAAATGTTTTTTCGTCAAGCTGACACTGCCGCTTTATTTCGGCAAACCAATCGCCCAATTTAGCAAATGGTTTCGGGCCGAACGGAAAAACAATTTCTGCCTTTGCCCTGCCGCTTTTATTTATTTGAGAAGCTATATCATTATATGAAAAATACTTGCGCACAACATTATAAGAAGCCGCCGGCGTTTCTGTGCCGGTCAGGTTATTGGTAAAACATGTTACAGATTTGTCTTCCTGCTCAAAGTAAACGTCCCAACCGAGCCAGCCGTGCTCTACAGGCGACAAGCCGGAAAGCATTGTTGTTGTGCTGGCGGTTGTTGTCGGCGGAAAAACAGACGAATATTCACATAAAAGGTTCTGACGCAAGAAAGCATCTGGCGGAAGGTGCTTCTGCAGAATGTTTACGCCAAGCCCGTCAAGCAGCATTACAACAACATGCTTAAAATTGCCTCCAAGCAGTTTGTCTGCCGCTGATAATGTTGAATGCTTAACAGCAATGCCATAATGGTTCAAAATTGAACACGAAAAGTTGAGAATGCTGTTCTCATAATCTGGAAAACACGGCTCTTTCATATTTTTTGCTCCAACTGTCTATTATAATAGAGGAAGAAAATCAAATTTACTATAGCTGTAATAATCCAGCTGATCGGGTAGCTTACAAAAATTGTAAACGGCGTATGGAACTGCTCAATCTGAAAAACAACCGCAATCCAGAAAACGCGGAAAACGCAGCAGCCGAGCATTATTGAAACAACCGGCATTACAGAATGCCCGATGCCGCGGATTGAGTTGCCGAGGCAGTGCATTACGCCGCATATAAAAATTGTAAGATAAGTAACCACCATTCTGCTTCTGCCGGCTTTTATTACGTCCGGGTTTGAGGTGTATATTGAAAGCAGCTGTCTTCCAAAAATAAAAAACAGGCTGCCGAACAATAAGCCGGCAAAAACTGTGCAGAGCACAGAAACTGGAACTTCTTTCCTTATGCGGCTTATGTTTCCTGCACCTATGTTTTGCGAGCAGAAAGTCAGAGTGCCTGCCGTAAACCCGTTCATAATCTGGTAAAGAAAATCTTCGAGACTGCATGCGGCGGAATTTCCGGCAATAAGGGCTGTTCCAAACAAATTTATAGAAGACTGAATCTGCACATTTGAGATAGAGAACATAACACCCTGGAGTCCAGCCGGCAGGCCGATCTTAATGATTTCAATAAAACTTTCGCGGTCTAAGGCAAGCTTTTTAAAATCAAGATGAAAAGCGTCTGTCTCGCGTACCAGCAGAACAATCACAAAAACAGCGGAATATGTTTGTGAAATTACTGTAGCCCACGCAACGCCGGCAACATTCAGCTTAAAGCCCACAACAAACAGCAGATTCATTGCAAGATTGAGCACACCGGCACTGAACAGAATATACAGAGGGCGCTTTGTATCACCTTTTGCACGCAGCAAGGCACTACCAAAGTTGTAAACCATTGTTGCAGTAATGCCGGAAAAATAGATCCGCAAATAAATTGTAGAAAGTGGCAGCACTTCTTCGATTGTATTCATGCGGATTAAAATCTGCCTTGAAAGCAGCAGCCCGAGCAAAGTAATGCACACGCCGCAAACCAAAGAAATGACAATAGATGTGTGAACCGTCTTTTGAATTTTGCCGTCGTTTTTTGCGCCAAAATTCTTTGCGGCAATTACGTTTGTTCCTATAGAAAGCCCAATAAAAAGGTTTATAAGCAGATTAATGAGAGAGGTGCTTGAGCCCACAGCCGCAAGAGAAGCATCACCGGCAAAGCGGCCGACAACAGCAACATCAGCCGCATTAAACAAAAGCTGAAGAAAGTTTGAACATATAACCGGAATCGAAAACTTCAAAAGGCTGCCAAGAATCGGGCCCTTTGTCATATTAATCTGATTTTTACTCATTTTCTACCTTCTTGAGCGCATTATAGCGAAGTTGCCAAATACATAAAATAAAGAACAGCTTTAAAATGCTTTAAATCAGCACTTTATTTTATTTTGAGCATAATTCGTGTTAAGATTTAGGCAGTATGGCATTATTACAAATATCGAATTTGTCTTTTTCTTACCCGAATTCTCAAGTTTCACTTTTTGAGAATTTCTCTTTGCAATTTCAGGAAAACTGGACAGTCATAGCAGGAAGCAATGGCTGCGGAAAATCAACACTGCTTAATCTGATTGGCGGAAATCTTACGCCAGATGACGGAAAAATCATTTTTAATGGAAAAATCTTGTATTGTCCGCAGGAAACACAGGAAATCCCTGAGAATTTGTACACCTCCTTCTGGAGTGATGAAAACGATGTGCGCAAATTCTTTTCGCTGCTGCACATAACAGAAGAAATGCTTGAACGCTACGAAACTTTGTCTGGCGGCGAAAAAAAGCGGATTCAAATTGCCTGCGCACTTGCCGAAAAGCCGGCACTGCTGCTGCTTGATGAACCGACAAACCATCTGGACAAAACTACGGTCAGGCTGATTCTTGATGCGCTCCTCACCTTTGACGGCATGGGCATTATTGTAAGCCACGACCGCTATTTTGCAGACAGCTTGTGCTCTAAAACAGTTTATCTTTTCAATGAGTCAAAGGCTTTTGCTGGCGGCAGAAACTGCATAGCCGCAGAAGTTTATCCAGGCGGGCTGACACAGGCGCTTGAGTTCAGGCAAAAGAACGCGGAACGCTCGCGCACAGAATGGAGCAGGCTCAACAGCAAGGCTTCTGCTGAAAAACAGCGCAGCCAGAAGCTTTCAGAAGAGATTGACTGCAAGAAAGGCAGCCTCTCAAAGAAAAACGTTGACGCAAAAGACCATGATGCAAAACTTAAAATAGACAAACTTAGGGTTTCGGGTGCAGACCGAACCACTGCCGACCTTAAAGCACACGTTGAAAACCAGATGGAACGCACATTGCAGAACCGCGATGCTGTAAAAAAGTCTCTGAAACGCAAAGAAGGCTTTTCTGTAACCGGCGCTGACTTTACAAAGACTTTCTATATAGAAGAAAAAGACATTACTGTCGGTTCAGCCGAAGACGGCAGCGGAACTTACACTCTTCATGTGCCACAGCTTGAAATAAAGGCAGATTCAAAGATTGCCGTAACTGGTCAGAACGGAGCAGGCAAAACTTTGTTCATAAATTATGTAATTTCTGCCGTCAAAGATTCGGTGCAAACAGCACAGCTTATGTATCTTCCGCAGGAAATTTCTGAAGCAGAAAAGCTTGAGATTCTGACTGAATATCAGGAACTCAATAAAGAAGAAAAAGGCGAAGTTCTTTCTACATTGTTCCGTCTAGGAAGTGAACCTGAAAGTCTTCAGGGTGATATAAACGCCGTAAGCCCAGGTGAACTTAGAAAACTGATGATTTCCATGGCAATTTTGAACCCGCTTTCTCTGCTCATTCTAGATGAACCGACAAACCATATGGACATTACGAGCGTGCTTGCCTTAGAAGAAGCACTTTCGCAGATTAACTGTCCGCTTGTTGTTATAAGCCACGATGATGCCTTCTTGAGCAAAATTACAAACCAGCATCTAGAGATAATCCGCGAAGGTTGCAAGGGAACAGTTATGGTAGCTCACCAATAAAGTACATCTGCTCATGTACACATGCTTCCGGTTGCGGAGCACGCCTATGTGCATTAGTCCCAATAGCGCCCATCAATGTACACCAGCTTTTAAGGCGAGAACCTGTGCACAAACTGGCTTTTGTACATCAGCTGGGATTACTAAGGGCAGAGCCCTTAGGCCGTGCCGGAAAAGGAAAGGGTTTAAGGGGAAGGGA
>CAMJMF010000100.1 GCA_946406925.1 uncultured Spirochaetales bacterium
ATTGTAACCATGAAAAAAGGCACAAAAGTTAAAGTAATACAAAAATACAAATGGTCTGGTTATATTGATAACATTATTTCAGACTGGGCAGAAGTCGAAGTAATCGAAGATTCATTCGACAAAGACGACAAGCCGCTGCCAAAAGGTACACGCGGCTGGTGTTTCGGCGCATATCTTACACTGATTGATTAAGCTAATTAGGAGAGATTCATATGAAAAAGTTTTTAACAGTTTTCTGCATTTTATTAGCTTGCAATTTCTTTTGTTTTTCTGAAAAATATATTGCCCTGTATCCAGACTTAAAAATAGAGCTGTTTCCTGTGTTAAAAAGCCATGATGAACTGTATGTTGATATTGTAATAACCAACATAACAGGGCGGACTTGTTATATTCCTAATACTCTTTTAGATTTTGAATCTTCAGAATATTACTCCGATGATAATTTACTTAGAATGAATGGTCAGCTTTTGCGGGTAAAAGATGAGCATGGCGAAGATCTATTCTATTCGGGAATACTGCCTACTCCTGACTTTCCAGAAAAATGGAAAATAGGTGAATTTACAAGAGTTGGAAAAGACAAATCAATAACAAGACATATTACAAATCTTTTTAATTCATATCCTGATGCAAAGGAATGTGAATCAATAACAATTTATACTTATAGGCTTGGTGCACCGCCTGTTACAGTAAAACTTAAGTAGCTTCTTATTCAGTTTTTTCCAGGGCATGAAAAAGGCGGATTGTTTTCAGACTGTCAAACCAGCAGTGAAATGCGCGGAAAAGTGCCTTTTCATTGCGTTTGTTCTGCTTAAAAAGATTAAGCCAAACCACATCGAATTTTTCTTCTTTTAGGAAGGCGGCAAGCAAGACTGATATTTTTTGAGCGCGCTCAAGAAATTCTTCTAAAAGCGGCTCACCCTGCTTTACAGCTTTTACGCTAATATCTTCTGCAAGTGCAATAAAATCAGCAAGCACTCTAAAAGACTCATCTGCAAAATCTTTGATTTTGTACGTTCCGTTTATAGTGCCAGAAATTGCTGCGCCCGTTCCAAAAGGCACGCGCCAAGAAACCCTCGGCGAAGGGTGCACAGACGTAGGAATCTCTATAAAAGTTTTTTCGTTCGTGCTTTTAAGCAGAGCCTGAAGAAAATAGAAATCTTCGCCTGCAACGTGCCTGTTCATGCCGCCGCATGCAGCATAGGTTTCAGCTGTGCATATTAAAGTTGGCCCGAGCGCAACATAAAACCAAGGCGATTTTGCCGCCTTCAGTTTTTCAGAATGGCGTTTCAAATAAGCTTCATATTCTACGATTATGCTGTTTTCCTGCGGCGTTCCGTCAAGCCGGTGAGAAAAATCTGTAACGCCGGCGCATGGTCTTTTCTTCAATCCGGGGCTGAAAAAAGCGTCATCAACTGCACAGAAATAGTCTTCGTCAACAAATGTGTCGCTGTCCATGCAGCACAAAAGCGAAGCTTCAGTGCCGCCGCTTGAAAGATAAGCAAAATCAAGCGCAATTTTTCTTGCAAGCCCTGCCCCGTCTTTTTCGCTCATATTTCTTCCGGCGGAACAGGCGTTTATTCCCCTAAAGCGCGACTGGTCATAAGAAGCCAGAAGCTCTAAAAGTTCGCGGTTGTTCTGCTTAATTTCTTCGCTGTGGCTTTCGCGGTTATTCACGTTTATCACATAGCAGATTTTCTTAGGCTCAAGATTTTTCTCTTTACATCGAAGCTTGTAAAAGCTTTCAGCTTTTTCAAGTGATTCAATTGTTTTCAGTATAAGAGGATACTCATTTATAGCCGGAATACACACAAAAATATCGCCATGCAGAAGCTCAAGACCTTCGATAAATGGCTCAACAATCTGCATACGCTTCTTTCTGTAAGTTTCAATCGAATGAATCATAGTTTTATGCCGTTCTTTTCAATTAAATCCACAGCTTTTTGAAAAACTTCTTCTTTGGTAGTCTTTTCGTCTGTGTCAAGCCAGTTTATTTTGCAGCCTTTGCGTTCCATTCCGCGGAACCAGGTTTCCTGTCGCTTTGCAAACTGCCCGATTGCAATATAGAGCTTGTCAACGAAAGCTTCGTAACTTTCAAACTTGCCCTGAAGATATTCCGAGCAGAAGCGGTACTCAAGACCGAGCCTTTCAAGACGCTCGTAACTTGCACCCTCTTCATGCAGGCGCTTTACTTCGTCAAGCATACCTTCATCAAGACGCGCAAGCAGCCGCTTATGAATGCCGTCACGCAGCCTTGTTCTTGGAAAAGTCAAACCAATAACAAAATAATCAAGCTCAGGGCGCGGCTCCATTTTGGCACGCACAGCCTTTGCTTCAGAAGTGTTCTCATATTCCGCGATTTCAATTGCACGTATAAGCCTGTGCCGTTCAGTCAAATCTGTTGTGTTATGAACATCACCTTTTAATGCAATGAGCCTTTCCGCAAGTTTTTCGTCGGGCACGCCGTTGAGCGAATTGCGCAGCGGAATATTTGTAGGAACATCAATCATGTCATAGCCGCGGAGCACAGCGTCAAGGTACATGCCGGTGCCGCCTGCAAGAACGGCAGTTTTTCCTCTGTTTGTAATGTCATTCAACGCTCTATATGCATCTTTCTGATAATTAAAAACCGAATATTCTGTTCTTAAGTCTGTAATATCAATCAAATGATAAGGAACTTTGCTTACAGTTCCGTCAGGCTTATGCAGGGTAAATTCGTCAAGGTCTTTACCGGAGCCTATATCAAGACCGCGGTAAACCTGTCTTGAGTCTGCTGAAACAATTTCGGCGTTATATTTATCTGCGAGTGCAACAGCCAGAGCAGTTTTTCCAGTTGCGGTTGGTCCAAGAACAACAAGGCAGGTTTTAGCTTTTTTGTCCATTACAAAACCCTGGCAATCACGCATTTAAGATATTCAGACTTCGGGTAGCCTGTCAAAACAGGATGGTCAGGGCCGGCGCCGCGTTTCTCAAGAATCTGAAGCTGGCGTTTTGCGTCATGCGCCGCATTTGCAAGCATACTGTAGAAAATCTGCGCATCAAAGAAATGTGAGCATGAGCATGTTATAAGGATTCCGCCTTTTTTGAGGATTTTCATTGCGCGGAGATTAATCTCTTTGTAGCCGCCATAAGCTTTGTCTATCATGCGCGCACTTTTTGTAAATGCAGGCGGGTCAAGAATAATTACGTCAAAAACCTCGCCGTTCTGCTCATATTCTTTGAGAAGGTCAAAAACGTCAGCACAGCGGCTTTTCATCACTTTTTCTGCGCCGTTGAGCTTAATGTTTGCGTCAACGGTCTTGCAGGCGTCTTCTGAAATGTCACAGGCAATTACATATTTTGCGCCGCCCTTCACCATGTTCAGGGCAAATGCGCCTGTGTGCGTAAATGTATCTAATACGCAGGCGTCTTTTGCAAACAAAGAAGCCGCCTTTCTGTTGAATTTCTGGTCGAGAAAGTAGCCTGTCTTCTGCCCCTTTGCAAGGTCAACCTGAAGCAGAACATCGTTCTCTTTGATTACAATGAGCGGATCGTGCTCGTCACCGAGCCAGCCTGCGCTTTCTTCAAGCCCTTCAAGCTTGCGCACAGAAGCGTCGCTTCTTTCGTAGATTGCATAAGGGGCAATTACTTCATACAGCGCATCGATAATCTGCTTTCTGAAAACTTCAACACCGAGCGTCAAAAACTGAACAACAAGATAGACGTGCTCTTTTATGTCGCAATAACGTTCTACAATCAATCCGGGCAGAAAATCTGCTTCAGAGAAAATCAATCTGTAGGAATCTTCTTTTTTATAGTACAAAAGCCTTATTTCAAGTGCCTGTCTGATTCTTTCTGCAAAAAATGCTGTATCGAATAAATTAATGCCTTCCGGCGTTGCTGTTCTTGTTAAAAGTCTTACTGTAATTTTTGAAGTGCGGTTCATTATGCCGGAACCAAGGCACATTCCGCCTTTTGTGTAGACTTCAACCAATGTGCCGTCTTTTACATGGCAGTCTTTAAGCGGAGTCTGTTCAATTTTGCCGTTATTCTCTGCTTTTACAAAAGCAATCTCATTATCAAATACCCAGGGGAAGCCCTGTAAAATCTCTTCTTCTTCTTTTTTGTTCAAAAATACACGTGGATTTGTCATGAAATGAGAATACACCAAAGGGTTTTAGCTGTAAAGAGGAAGGGAAAAAGCCGCTTCAGAAGCGCAGCCTGTTACAATATCAGTGCAGCTTGGTGACTAAGCTTCTATTTTAAGCTCTTCAGCAAGCTGTTGTACAGTTTCGAGCGGAAGATCAAGCCACTGGGCTATTTTATCAGCATCCACACCTTCAGAAAGCATATTTTTGGCAGCTTTAATATTGGCTTCATTACGTCCAATCTCTTTACCTTCTTCCATTTTGTCAAAGTCGTGAATATTGCATCTCATATAGTCACTCCTGAACTTTTCATTCCGTTTGTTGGCTTCTACCTTGTCAAATATTTCTGAAGTGAAATCGTCCTCTGGAATATTTGTACTGACATATTGCAGAAAAGCATAGAGTTCCGGGTCGGTTTCTTTTTTGTATGCACTTGCATTATAAAAGACTTTATGTGTTTTGTCATCGAAGATTTTTTCAGGGTGGTGTTCAAAGGTTGCCTTTGTTTTATAGCATGGCTCGCCAAGCTTGAACGGATCGCCTTTGCATATGAAAATGATATAACTCTCTTTAAGTTCTTTAAAGTTTGCCCCTTTTGCCAGCATGTCCATATCCATCATTGTCTGATAGTAGCGTGTACGCTTTTCAATTTCCTTGTATTCATGATTCTGCACCTCAATATCATAGACTTTATCCGAGTCTTTGACGTACACATCGAAGCGTACACCGCGGGTTTCGTAATACGGTGAAATTGTTTCCTGCAAAGTTATCAGCTCAAGCTTCTCAACTTTTATGTGCAAGAGCCGCTCAATAACACCCTTGCAGATGTCCTCATTTTTCATTACAGCACCGAACATAAAGTCATCAGTGAATGTTAATTCTTCGATAGTCTTCATTATGAATCTCCTTAAAAAAAAATTTTCATAATGACTATCAATGAACGAACCCCGACGCAGAGCGTGCGGGGTATCGTTCGTTCTGCTAAGGAATTGCACTCAGGTTTAATACCCTTTATTTCGCCCCAGAGGGGCGGGGTATTAAACCCTCGGCACGAATAAAAAATGCAAATTTTTGTGCATTCTCATGAAAAAACTTGAAGATTTTACAAACTTTTCTGAAAATTTGCCTTAAAACAAAGATTGTGCTTATAAGCAGTTTCAACACCTCCTCTTTCGTGTTATAGTTTAGACATGAACCGTAATTCTGAGACAGAGGCTACAGTACTTGCATTAAAGCAGATTGGCGAGCAGAACAGACTTGTTACGCTTTTTGTGCCGAAAGACGGCGTAATTACAGCTGTGCTTTACGGCGGACCAAAAAGCAAGCTGAGGGCAATGGTGTCGCCGTATCACAGAGGAAGAATCTGGCTTTACACAGACACTGTGCGGAAATCCTGCAAAATTTCAGACTTTGACGTTCAGAATTTCCGTCCGGGAATCAGAGAAAGTCTTTTTAAGACATGGGCTGCTTCTCTGTGTTCAGAGCTTATAATAAAGACTTATGCGCACGGAGAAAGCGTATACAAGCTTGTGCAGGGCTTTCTTGACGGGCTTGATATTGCGCAGGAACAGCGGGCAAAGCTCGGGCTGCTGCGGTTTTTGTGGCGTTACCAGTGCGAGCTTGGGCTGCAATATAATACGACAACATGCATTCAGTGCGGTGCGCTTTTCAGCGGTTTTAAGCCGGAAGAACAGGCTGTTCCTCTGCAAAGCGGCGGCGGCTTTATCTGCCCTGACTGCTGTAAAAATGCCGGGAAAACGGCAGCGTTAATGAATTCAGTTTCAATTGAAGGCATTTTTTATCTTCAGGCAATTGAAAACGCCACACCGCAGGAAGTGCGCCTGCTCAAGATATCGCAAAACACCTTCAGCAGCCTGCAGGGCTTTTTATTTGAGCGCACAAACAAAACAGCAGACAATCACCTGAAGACTCTTGAAACTTCAAGCATAATTTTCAAATAGCCTTAAATTGCATTTTTTAGTAATATCCATTATAGTTTAATTCATGAAAATTTGGGAAAAGAAAGAAGTAGCGAGAGAAGTTGTCAAAGAAATACACGACCGCTACAATTGTGATACATTGACCGCTGCAATTCTTGCAAGACGCGGAATTACAAGCGGAAACGATATACTTTATTATCTTGAAGACGATGCACGCTATCTGCACAGCCCTTTCTGCTTTTCTTCAATGGAAGATGCAGTAGACCGCGTTATTGACGCCGCTGAAGAAGGCGAAAAAGTGCTTATATTCGGCGACAGAGACGCAGACGGTATTACAAGTACCACAATACTTTACGAAGCCCTAAAAGAAATGAAAATCGACGTCCGCTGGCGCATTCCAACCGGCGACGACCCGTATGGCCTTACAATTCAGGCTGTAGACGAATTTGCAGCCGATTACGGCACTTTAATCATTACAGTAGACTGCGGCATTGCAAACAACGCAGAAATTGCGCATGCAGCCGAGCTCGGCATCGACGTAATTGTGCTCGACCATCATAATCCGCAGGAAGAGCTGCCCTCACCTGCAATTATCATCAACCCGAAAGTGCCTTCGTGCAACTACCCTTTTGACGGGCTTTCGGGCTGCGGTGTTGCATATAAATTCATAACCGCACTTAGATTTTCAAAGAATGAACTTTATAAGCAGCAGATTTGTCTTTTGAACGTAAGACCTGTGAATGACGCTTATGTTATTGAAGCCATAAAAATCATTAACTGCTGCGAGACAGCCCGAATAACAGAGACAATTGTTTCTGGGCTAGTTTCCATAACACAGACAAGGCTTCTGCCCTTTCTTCAGGGTCAGCAGATTTTTGTCTGGGACGAACCACTTCAGAAAAAGCTGCTTGCAAAGATTTTCGGCACCGGTGTTGAATTCAACATGCTGGACATAAGACCCGAAATTGCAAAAGTTATTCCGGGAATTGCAAACTTAAGCCTTTTGCGGCTTGCACCAATGTCAAAGATTGCAAAATTCTCAGAGAAAGAACCTGGCGAGCTTGACGGCTTTTTCAATATTTTTGTCACCTTCGTTCTCAAAAAAATTGCATTATATTCGCCAAGAGATGAACAGGATCTGCAGCTTGTAGCTTTATCTACTTTGGCAGACTTGATGCCGCTCAAAAACGAGAACCGCATTCTTGTGCGGCTTGGGCTGAACGCAATGAACAAAGGCAAAATCCGCTATGGTTTGTCTGAGCTCTTTGCAAGACAGAACATGCTCGGCAAGCACATAAGCACAACAGATTTAACCTGGAACATTACGCCTGTCTTAAATGCAGGCGGAAGACTCGGCCACCCTGAAACCGGCGTAGAGCTTTTTCTTGAGCAGGATCCGCTTAAGCGCGCAGAGACAGCTGACAAGATGATGCAATACAACAAAGAGCGCAAACAGCTAGGGCTTGACGCATGGCCTATTGTTGAAAAAGCTGCTTATGAGTCTTTGGAGAACTTTAACCAGAACATTGCCGTTGCCGTTGACGAGCATGTGCACCGTGGTGTTACAGGCATTCTGGCAACAAAGCTTGTTCAGCATTTTAAAGTGCCTTCAATTGTCATAGCATTTCTTGACGAGAACAACGCGGTCGGCTCTATACGCTCAACTCGCGGCTACGACGTTTCTTCGCTTCTTGAGCAATGCGCCGAGCATCTGACAAACCATGGCGGTCATGCTTATGCTGCCGGTTTCAGCCTTGAGCGCAAGAAAATACCAGATTTTCTGGAATCAGTCAGACACATATCTGCCGCAATTGAATTTACGCAGGACGCTGACGAAGAAGTTCTCTCTATTGATGCAGAACTGCCGCATAATTATATGACGCCTGAACTGCTCAACCTTGTTGACCGCTTTGAGCCGTACGGTGAGGCAAATGCAGGACTTTGCTTTATGGCAAAAAATCTTAAGATTATAAGCGCAGACATTCTGGGCAAGGTTGAGGCAAAGCACCTTAAACTTACTCTGAGCGCAGGCGCGCACAAATGGCCCGCACTTTACTGGAATTCAGCCGAAAAGCTTAAGAACGAATTCGATATCGGTGACACCGTAGACGCAGTTTTTTCAGTAGGAAGAAACTGTTTTAATGGAACGGAAACCGCACAGCTTGTTATTACAGACATTCACAAGCCGCAATAACGGCTTGACTAGGGAGTTTTTCATGATTAAGTTTTATAAAAAATATCTGGCTATAGCTTTAGTTTTCTGCATGGTTTTCTGTGCTTTTGCAGAAGATTTGGTCTGCAAAACAAAAAACGGTTCATTATTTATAGACTATTCGGCAAGCACCCATCCGGGAGACATTATCTCAATAAAGCTCACTGCAAAAAAAGAGACACGCAGCGCAAATGCCTTGTGCAAAGTGTCTGACGCAAAAGCTTCAATTGTGCGCGTGGGTAACACAAAAAGCCCTGCAAGCGGCGACTGCTACGCACTAAAAAGCAGAAGCGACACATACTTGTGTCTTCTTCCGATTGACTCAATGCTTAAACCCGGCGAATTCAATCTTAAGGTCTCAGGCAAATTTGACGGCGTAGACTTCTCAAAGGAATATCCTGTTTCAATTTTAGACAAAGACTTTTTAAGCGAAACAATTGAACTGAATGCTTCTAACACTGCAATAAAGACAAACACTTCAGAAAAGCGCATGGCTCAGATTGATAAGCTCAATAAGATTCTGTTTAGCGCAGATAAAGACGCACAATATGCAGCCGGTACTTTTAAGCCGCCTGTTACATCAACACGCCGCACCGCTTTTTACGGCGACCGCCGCGTTTATGCCTACTCTAACGGCAAAAGCTCAACCAGCGTGCATTACGGGCATGACTACGGCGTTCCGACCGGCACAGTTGTTTCAGCATGTGCAGACGGCAAAGTTGTAATGGCTGAAGACCGAATATCTACAGGCTGGTCTGTTGTAATTGAACACATGCCGGGCTTATATTCGCTTTATTATCACATGAGCAAGCTTGAGGTTGAAGTAGGTCAGAGCGTAAAACAGGGCGAAAGGCTCGGTCTTTCGGGTGCTACAGGTCTTGCAACAGGGCCTCACCTTCACTGGGAAGTGCGGCTTTTAGGCGTGGCTGTAGACCCGGACTTTTTTGTAGCTAATAAGCTGTACTAATCAGGCAGAATCATTATGCTGCCGTCTGTGCTGATATAGATTGCTGATATTCTGCCCATAGGGACAGACGTAAGGCGGACGGTTCTGATGTTTATGTATTTCTTATAGAACGGCAGTTTAGAGGCTGAAAAGGCAAAGGTGCATAGTCTGTGTATTTTTTTGATTTCTTCAGGATCTTCGCCAAAAATTGAATATATAGTGCAAATGTCGCGGTGCATATAATATCTTTTAAGCTGAACGCCTTCTTCAGAATAATCTGAATAAAGCCGCAAAGGAAGCTGCAGAACAGTTTTGCCGAAGTGTACTGTGGCAAAATCAACATACAGAGCGCCGCCGTTCCAAGAACGCTCAATAGAGGCAATTTCTCTTGCATTACGGTCATATAACGAAAAATGGCAGCTTACTGTTCCGGGGCTTGAGCCATAGACCAAATATCTTGCAGGCTTTATTGCAGGCAGCTGCCCCAAATCTTCTGCGGCGGCTTTGCATGAAAAAAACTGATAGCCGTATGCAAAACCTGCACCAAGCAAAACCGAGATACAGAGAAAAGCTGCAAATATCAAGGCGGTTTTTACATAAGAATTCATCATTTTATCATAGCTAGGAAAGTTTCTTCGTCAATTATGGAAATTCCATAAGACGCCGCTTTCTGATTCTTTGACGAGCCCGACGAAGTATCGTTTGTCACAAGATAGGTCAAATCTTTTGTAACAGAAGATTTGCATGAACCGCCGTTGTCTTTTACAAGTGCTTCTGCCTGTGCTCTCTTCCTTGAATGAAGTTCACCGGTAAAGCAGAAAGACTTGCCCGCAAGTTTCCGGCTTGCTTTTTGCGCAGTCTGAATCGTTATCGTGCCGCTTTCAACAAGAGAGAGCATTTCTTCTTTGTTTTCAGCAAGACCTGTTACAAGCGTGTGCGCCGTAATAAGTGCAAAACCAAAAACACCGGCAATCTGTTCTTCTGTTGCATTCAGGAATGAATCTAATGTGTCAAAGCCAGCCGCAACAAGCTTTTCAACCATTGTTGCGCCGATTCCTTCAATGTCAAAACCGGCAATAAACGTCTCAAGGCTCATGCTGCGGCTTTTTTCAATTGCGGCAAGAACCTTCTTTGCACCAAGAGATTCTTTTTCCTTTTCACGGCTTTCTTCGTTGAGGAAATGCTTCACAAGCACCTGCTCATTAAGTCTGTACAAATCTGAAATTGACTTTACATCGCCG
>CAMJMF010000101.1 GCA_946406925.1 uncultured Spirochaetales bacterium
AAAAGCAGGCTCAAACGGCTTAACTTCGATTAATGCGTCCATAACTGAGAGCGCGCCGTCCAAGTCAAAGCTCATGTCTGTGTCAAATGCAAGCCCAGCATTGAAAGAAGCCGCGCCAGAAAGATAAGGCAGCCCGTTCATGTTCACGTTCGGAATTGTGAGCTTTGAAAAATTGTAGCCTGTGCCCGAAAGCTTTGCAGTAAGGGCTTTTGCAGTGCGGTTCTTACGCATATCGATTATTGCATCAAGCATTTCTGTAGTTTTTGCCGAGCGGTTAAGCTTTACATTAAGACCAACCGGCTCATCAAGCTTGTCACAGTCATTTGAAATGTTTGTGATTGTGCCTGAAAGTGCAAAACCTGTTTTTGCGTCTAAGCCTGAAAGCACTGTCTTTCTGATAAGAAAATCAGGTACATTGTCTTTTCTGTACTCAACAGTTCTACCGGGTGCACGCCAGGCTTCCTGCTTTTTAGGCTTCTTTTCTGCTTTTTTTGCACCAGAAGTCTGGAATTCCTCAACTTTTGCCAAAGCTGTCTCTGCAATCGGGGCATATTTTCTAAAAAGCTGAATTGCAGGACCGTTAAGTTCACCAGAGAAAAGATTTGTCATGTCTTTCAAATTGATGTTAGACAGCGTGTTGAGCTGGTCATTCAAAAGCTTCATGTCTGAATCAACGGCATTTTTCAACGAAAGGCTGATATTCTGAACAGTGTCGATGTCGGTCTTTAATTTCTGGCCGGCATTTTCTACAGAACCTTTGATTGACTGTGCGTTGTCAGAAACTGTTTTCAGGTTGTCCAGCAATTTCTTAAGCTGAACCGGATCAGAGATTTTGGAAATATCTGTGGCAACAAGCTCCTGTGCGCTTGCCGTAAATTCTGTAACCTGTTTGTTGAGCGTTTCAGATTCTGTCTGCCAGCCTGTTACAATTGCCTTAGCCTGCGGTTCAAGGTTCTTTATAATGTCAGGCGAACTCATCTGGTCATAAACAGATTTTACCACTGTTTCAGGGTTGAACTGTGAGAAAACTTCTGTAATGCCTTCTTTTGAAAGCCCGGTCTGGTCTTTTACAAAATTGCCAACTGAAATTGCAATATCTTCTGGCTTTGTCTCTTTTTCAACCTTTTTCTTTTCTTTTTCAGGTAATGCGCCAGAAACTGTTCTGTCTGTTCCAAGCTGAATGCCTTCTACGGCAAGTTCGTCTGCAACCATGCGGCCTTTCAAAAGCTGAACAAGGTCAAAGTCGAGCACAAGATTTGAAACTTCTGCAAGGTTTTTCATAGGCTGATTTTTGTTTGCAACCGCAATGCCTTTTACAGTCAGCTTTGAGTCGAGCAGGCGCAAGTCTACAGTTTCAATTTCGCATTTTGCACCGGCTGCACTTTCACCTGCTTTAATAAGAACAGCTTTCAAAATCGGGTTCTTAAAAGCAAGAACAACGCTGATAAGCGCAAAAATAAACGCAATTACCAGAATTATTGGCAGAAATTTGATGCGTCCTTTCTGCTTTTTCATCTGCTTAGAGATAAGCTTTAAGCGTTTTTCGTCCTGCTTTGAAAGTGATAAATCTTTTTTTAAGGAAATAACGCCGTCTTCTGACGTTTCATATAAAGTTCTTACAAACTCATTGTCAGCAGGCACATAAATTTTATCAGAAATTTTCCGTTCATATGATTTTTCATTAAAAGTATCATTAAAAACTGAAGGTATCTTTGTCTTTGACATTTTCTGCTCCTGTTAACCCAATTTTGCTTTTTGAACTGCTTTTGCGATATTCTTTACAAGCGGAATCTTCATAAAGCCTTTTACAATAGGGTTCTTTACGAGAAGAGGCTGTAAAGTTTTTCGCCACAAAGAAACAAAGAGACGCGCAAGAATATAAAACGGAATATAGGCTATAATTGAGAAAACCAAAGAACCAGCTACAATAGAATTGTTGAATCTTGTAAACGCAACAAACGGAATATCAAGCCAAGACCTGAACAGACTTGCCAGTTGTGGAAGTGTAAGCACAAAGTATCCGATATTGTCAAAAAGCGGGTCGAAAAGCGGTGCTAAAAGCGAACCCAGAATAATCGAAAGGAAAAAGAAACCTTTGTTTATTCTCAAAAACAAAGAAATGATAAAGATGATGTACCACAATGCTGATGTTTTAGGCAGAAAGCCCAACAGCAGACCAAAAGCAAAAGCATGTGCAAGTTCTCCCGGATGAGAGTTTGCATTAAGAGCTTTCAGCATTTTAATAAAATATTTAAGCATAAAAAATCCTCTTTTTGAAAGTACAAAAACGGCTGCCCGAATTTGACAGCCGCTTTAGTTTATTTTAAAAGTTTTTCGTAAATTTCAAGATACTTCTTGGCTGAAACGTCCCAGCCGAAATGCTGTTTCATGCCGCGGAGGCGCATATTTGCGATATGCTCAGGCTTGTTGTACCAGGCGTACATTGCCCAGCCTACGGTATCGTAGATACTTGAAGGCGTCAGATTGTCAAGAATAAAGCCGGTGCCCTCGCCTGTCTCCTGATTGTAGTTCTGTACGGTGTCGGCAAGACCGCCTGTGCGCCTTACAATCGGCAGTGTGCCGTACAACAAAGAATACATCTGGTTCAAGCCACAGGGCTCGTATTTTGACGGCATGAGGAAGAAGTCTGAACCAGCCTCAATCAAATGACTCAAAGACTCATCGTAGCCGATATATGCCGCAAAATTCGGTAGATTATTAGACAAAACTCTAAGCTCGTCTTCGCACCATTTTTCTCCGGAACCAAGCACAACAAATTGCAGACGCATATCAGCACAGAGCTTATAAGCACAGCCGTATGCCGGAGCGAATATGTCTGCTATACCCTTTTGATCTACAAGTCTTGTAACAACACCAATTACAGGAATGTCAGGGTTTACTTCTAGCCCCATTCTAGCCTGCAAAGCTTTTTTGTTTTCAACCTTGTTTTTGATTGTCTTTGCTGTGTAAGTCTTTGCAATAAAAGAATCTTTAGACGGATTCCAAACATCTGTGTCAACGCCGTTCAAGATTCCGTACAAATCATTTGAGCGGGCGCGCAGGATGCCGTCCATTCTAAATCCGTTTTCCGGTGTCTGAATTTCGCGCGCATAGGTCGGCGAAACAGTAGTAAGTGCGTCAGCTGAAATCAAGCCTGCTTTCAAGAAGTTAATCTGATCGTAGTCTTCAAGACCTGAAGAATAAAAATGATTCCAGTCAAGGCTCAAAATTGAATAATTGTGCTTGTTATAAACGCCCTGGTAACCAAGATTATGAATTGTAAATACGCTCTTAGTATTTGCAAAATTATCGTGTCTTTCGTTAAAGCGGAGCAAAACTGTTGACAGTGCTGCCGACCAGTCATGTGCATGAATAATATCAGGATACCAGCCGATTTTTCTACAAAGCTGAAAAGCGCCGTTACAAAGCAGCGAGAATCTTGTCGGGTTGTCCTTGAAGTCTGTATCAGACGGAACACCGTAAACGCCGTCGCGGCCGTAGCAGCCTTCATGGTCTATGAAATAAACAGGAAGCCCTTTTTCACCGGGCATGTCTGTCGTGTAAACAGCTGTCCATTCTTCTCTGTAGCCGCAGTGTACGCACATCGGGCCGGGCAGCTGTGTCAGATTTTCCCTGTTGATTTTGTAATAACGTGGCATTACTATGCACACATCGTGTCCAAGCTTATGCAGCGCAATAGAAAGAGCCGACACAGCATCAGCCAGTCCGCCTGTTTTTGCAAAAGGTGCGGCTTCTGCCGAAATCATTAAAATACGCATAGTTACCTCCGCTATACCAGATTACCAGGTTTTTACAGCAGCTTTAAAAGCTTCTGCACTGTTTGCTATTGTCTTTTCAGATACACAATAAGCAAGTCTTATCCATTCTTTTTTGCCGAATCCTGTTCCAGGAACAGCAAGAATATGATGTTTTTCAAGATGACTGCAGAATTCGTTTTCATCTGTTGAACCGCTCTTGCTTTTTGGCACTTTACAGAACAGATAGAAAGCACCCTCAGGTTCTGCATAATGAATTCCTGCATCGTCTAAGATTTTTGTCAAAGCATTCCGTCTTAAAAGATAAGAAGAAAAATCAACAGGCGCATTCCATGTTTCTGAAATGACGCGCTGAAAAAATGCCGGAGCATTTACGTAACCTAAAACTCTTGTAGCAAAAATTATTGCTGAACAAAGTAATTCTGCTTCAGGACAGGCTGAATTTACTGCTACATAACCGATTCTTTCGCCCGGCAGGCTCAAATTCTTTGCAAACGAAGAAACAACAATGCTTGCATCGTATACCGGAAATAAAGGTGCAACTGTCTTATTGCCGTAAACAATGGCGCGGTATGGCTCATCTGCAATGATATAAGGCTTTCTGCCTGTTTTTTTTGCATGTTCTGTCAGTGTGTCTGCCAAAAGCTTGATGTCTTCTTTTGAGTAGATTTTGCCGGTCGGATTGTTCGGCGAGTTGATAAGAACAGCGGCTGTTTTTGGTGATAAAGCTTTTTTTATAGTTTCTATGTTTATAGAAAAATCTTCATTCGTCATTGCCGGAACAAGAACACCGCCGTGGTTTGCGCAATAATGTGTGTATTCTGCAAAGAAAGGCGACGGAACAATGATTTCATCACCAGGAGCCAGAATTGCCTTGAATACAGCGTTAAGACCGCCGGCTGCGCCGCATGCCATAATCACATTTTTGCCTTCAATTGAAACTCCCTGCTCTTCACTGACTTTTTTTGCCATTGCGGCACGGGTAAAATCATAGCCCGGATTCGGCATATATCCATGTGTTCCTGTGTCATCAGAAGCTGCAAATTTTTGCATTGCTTTTTTTACTTCAACAGGAGGCTCAAGATCAGGGTTCCCCAAAGAAAAATCATATACATTATCATTTCCGAATTCTTTCTTAAGTTTAATTCCTGCTTCGAAAGCTTTTCGGATAGCAGAAGAGTTTTCCATTGCTTTTAAAATCTGCGGTGCAACTGACATAGTAAAATCTCCAATTTGTTAAATTCCGGGCATCTTTTTTTGAGAATATCCGGTCAAGTTAAAACATTTTTTTTGAAATCAAACTATTAAAATGTTCTAACAGAACTTATATGTAAATGTAGAGTAACATCTTTTATAAGTATAACACAAAGGTCTGTAAAAGTTAAGCAAAACTGAATGAAAATAAAAATATATTCAAGAGTCCTTTGAAGACTTGCCGGTAAATGTTCATTTAAGGTGTGTGACGTTTAAGAAGTTTGAAAATAGTATTATTGTGTCTGAAAAATCAGACTGTTTGTTTGAAAAATTATATAAGTTTTAGTTTTTATCAATTGAATAAACAATTCGGGCAATTATTATACCTAACGATTGCCCGACTGTGTTTATTTCAGTACAAATTGTATTATAACCGGGTTGTGGTCTGAATTCTGAAAATCTTTATCAACAACTGAAACATTCTTGACTTCAATTCCGGGAGAAACAAGCAGTCCGTCTATAACCCAATACTGCCAGTCGTGTTTCTCAGCTCTTTCACCAACATATGGATATTGGTTTGCCCTGCACGTCGGTGCATTTTCACTTGCACAGATTTTCCAGCCTTCCGGAACTATTGATTCGTCAATTATGCCTGGCTGCCAGCCGTTTTCAAAGACAACCTTGTATTTCCCTGTGTCTGTAGGAAACTTCTGATTCCAGTCACCGCCAGCGATGACGTAGTTTCCCTTTGCATATTCTTCGTTTAGAACTTTTGCAAGTTCAATAGTCTGAAGCTTTTTAGCTTCACCGTTGTCAAAGGCTTCAAGATGAAAATTTATAAGAACAAGCTTACGCCCTGTATCTTTTCCGTTTTCGTAAACCGGAAATTTTGTAACAAGAAGACAGCGTTTCAAATTGGCAAGCTTTACAGGCCATTTGAAAATGCTTGGCAGCTTATAACGTTCTGCAGAAATAGCATTGTAGTCTGTAAAAGTCGCTAGACCGCTTTCGATTTTTCCCATTGGAGGAAACGGAAAAGGACAATAAAGAGTTTTATAGTTATATGTGAAAGCTGCATTCTTCTTAAGCTGATTTTTGAAATACTCAATCTGGTTTTTCTTTCCGGAACGTTTTGAAGAATGGTCAATTTCCTGAAGTATAAGAATGTCCGGGTTTTGATTTATAATTTCGTCTTTTATTCCGGCTTTGTATTTTTCTACATTTTCCTGACTTGTAGGCAGCGAAGTTTTTCCGCCGTCCATAAAGAAGTCTTCATTTTTGCCAAGTCCGCAGTAGCCGATGTTCCACGACATAATTTTTAATTCTGAATTTTTTTCAATAAATGAATTATTTTCTGATAAAGAGTTTATTTCTGCATTGATGATATCATCAGGTTTATATTCTGTAATTGTTAATAAAATAACTAAAAGTATAAAAGCAAGAATTATTATTCCAATGATAATACTGGCTGTTTTTAGGATTTTTAAGAATATGCCTGACATTCTTTTGCTCCTTGAAAAATCTTGTATACAGCCAGTATATCATCATTATCAGTCTGATTAAAGAAATTTCTGCGGAAAATCTGCAGCTTTTTTTACAGCTTCTTCCAATGTCATTCCTGCAAACTCCTGAGCTCCAAGACAGCGTCCGCTCTTCTTGTCGTCGATGAAAGCTCCGACTACGATTCCTGGGATTACGCTGTCAGGATCATTCGGAGCGTTCGGACCGCCGAGGTCTGTGCGGCACCAGCCCGGGTCTGTGAGATTGATGCAGACGTCGGTGCCGTCGAGCTTGCCGGCGAGGTCAGAAGTTACTTTGTCGAGGGCGGCTTTACTTGCACTGTAGCCAGCCTGTTCTGGTTCGTTGCGGATTCCGCTTGTTGTGTTGATTACACGGCCCCAGCCACGTTCAATCATTTTTGGAATAAAACGGTAGCAGAGCATCATTGGAGCAATTGTGTTGATTACAAAGCTTTTTGAATAATCTTCAGCCGGTGTTTTCCAGTAATCTGTTCGGTAAGCAATCTGAACTGCGGCGTCGTTGAAAAGAATATCAACCGGATGCCTGCGTTTTTCGATTTCGTTCATCATTGCTTCTACCTGAGAAAGGTCTGAGAGTTCTGCTGCGATGTCGTAGGCTTCTACGCCCATTGCGCGAACTTCTGCGAGAACTCCGGCAGTGTGCTCAAGTGAGCGGCTGTGCAAAATCAGATTGCAGCCTTTACTGGCCATGAACTTCGCAATTCTATATCCGATTCCACGGTTTGCGCCTGTAACCAGCGCCCATTTTCCTTTAACGTCTGTCATTTCATTGCTCCTATAATCTCATCGCACCATTTGTCAAAATCCGGGTCTTCAACCTGGCATTCGGGGTGTGCGAGTACATATTCTATAGTCTCTCTGATTCCCTGATCTGCGCGTTTAGTTGCAACAAAATCTGGTACAAGTGATTTCAGCTTACTGCAGTCAAAAACAACTGAGTTTGCCTTGTCTCCAATCAGGCTTCCTGTAAAGTCGTAATCAGAATGTGCTGCAAGATAGCTTGATGAAACATACACCGGCTTAAGTTCAACTCCAAGCGCTGCTGCAATGCACTGGTAAATCTGATTCCAGGTAACGCTTTCATCGCTCATAATCTGAACTGCTTCACCGATTGCGTGAATGTTTCCCATCAGGCCGACGAAGCCCTTTGCAAAATCAGAATTGTGGGTGATGGTCCAGAGGGAAGTTCCGTCTCCGTGAATAATCACAGGCTTTCCTTCTTTGATGCGTTTTACAACCTGCCAGCTGCCCTTGTCACCGTGAACTCCGAGCGGCACCGAGCGCTCATCATAAGTGTGGCTTGGTCTAATAATCGTAACCGGGAACTGTTCATCGCGGTAAAGCTTCATAAGATAGTCTTCGCAGGCAATCTTGTTGCGAGAGTATTCCCAATAAGGATTTGCAAGCGGAGTCTTTTCGCTGATTACGTAGTTTCCACAAGGTTTCTGATAAGCAGAGGCCGAACTGATATACATAAACTGTCGAACCTTGTCCTTAAGCAGGCGGTAATCGCGTTCCAGCTGTGAAGGTACAAAGCCGATAAAATCACAGGCAACATCAAACTGCATACCGGAAAGCTTTTCTGCAGCCGCAGCTTCATCATTTATATCAACTGTAATAAAATGAGCACCTTTGAGACGCTCATCGCTGTTACGGTTTCCACGGTTTATAAGATACAGCTCCCAGCCTTTTTCAAGCAGCAGCTTTGAAATTGCCATACTGATTGTGCCGGTACCGCCTATGAACAGTGCTTTCATAAATCCTCCTAGAGAGAAGCCTTAGCAGCGATTTTATAGATCTCAGCAATATCTTCAGAACTCAGCTTTACGAATCCGCCAGTTCTTCCGCCTTCCGGCAGACCGAACTTCTTTACGAGAGTAGGGATATCTTCTTCCTTTGCACCAAGCTCAGCAAAATTGATTGGCATTCCAATGCTGTGAAGGAACTCGCGGAATCTCTTAATACCTTCGCGTGTTGTAGCTTCCGGATCAGCAAAATCCATCTTGCAGCCCCAAACACGTGTTGCCCACTGAGCAAAACGCATTACGTCATGTTTGTAAACAAAATCCATCCATGAAGGCATAATTACTGCAAGTCCTGCACCGTGAGCACAGTCATACAAGCCCGAAAGCTCGTGTTCAATTCCGTGGCTGTTCCAGTCCTGTTCGCGGCCAACACCAACAATGTTATTATGAGCAACCATTCCGGCCCACATGATGTTTGCACGTGCATCGTAATTATTCGGATCTGCAATTACCTTTGGAGTTTCGTTTATCATTGCCTGTAAAACAGCTTCGCAAAGACGGTCTGTTGTTTCAACGTTCTTTGTATTTGTAAAATAGCGTTCGCATACGTGAGCCATAATATCTGTTGCACCGCATGCAGTCTGAAAGACCGGTAAAGTCTGAGTTAAAGCTGGATTCAAAATAGAGAACTTTGGGCGGATACATTCACCGCCTGTACCACGTTTTACCATTCCGTCTTTTTTAGTGATTACAGAGTCACCAGAACCTTCACTTCCTGCTGCTGCAATTGTGAGAACTGTTCCAACTGGCAGAGCCTTCTTAGGCTGTGCAGTGTAAGAATAAAAATCCCAGAAATCTCCGTCATAACATACGCCCATAGCAATGGCCTTAGAACTGTCAATTACAGAACCACCACCAACAGCAAGAATAAAATCAACGCTATTCTTTCTGCACAAATCAATTCCTTCGTAAACAAGGTCATCAAGTGGGTTTGGGTGAACACCACCGAGTTCTATAAACTCCACGCCTGCCCCTTTCAGAGACTCGCGTACTCTTCCGAGCAGGCCCGACTTCTCAGCAGACTTTCCGCCAAAGTGCAGAAGAACCTTACTGCCTCCAAATTCCTTTACAAGTGCACCTGCTTGCTGTTCAGTATCTTTTCCAAAAACAAACTTAGTTGGGCTATAAAATGTAAAATTATCCATAAATTAGAAAACTCCTTTTATTCATCAATTTCATAAATATCTACAGTCTTTATATAAAATATAAATGCATTTTTAAAATAAAAAAAGCTTTTTGTTTGAGATTTTACAACTTATATTTGGTGATATGTTTAACAAAGTAGTATTTAAAATAAAAAAAGCTGACCGACAAAGCTTATATATTCAGCCTGTCAAATCAGCTTTTGCTTTAATTTATGAAATAAATCAGTTTTCCCTAATATATGTAAAAGGTTGATTATTATAACCTAAAACAACTGTTGTTGAATTCGTAAAGGTAAAATTTGCCGGATTATTTGAGAACATATCTTCTGTTGTAATTGTTCCATGAGAACCAGAATCTGTTATGTTTGTTAAAACATAAGGTTTTTCTGTATTTGGAGTACCCTCAACCCAACTACCATTTACTAAGTTAAAATCTTTTCTTGTTACTTTTCCATTTGCAAAAACAAAAGAAGTTTTTGAAGAACCGTCTATTAATGACCATGTATGTCCATTAAAATAATCATAAAAGCCCAATCCTGAAACACCACCATCTGGTCCAGAACTTGAAGCACCGCCACCGCAGTTTATAAAAACAAGCGGCATTGAAACGAAAAGCAGAAGCAGCAAAATATACAAAGAAACTTTTTTCACAATTACTCCTTGAAAAATCAAGTTTATTAAATCAAATGTATATAATTATAAATATTATAAGTAAAAAATACTGTTATAGCAATAGCATTTTTCATTTAATACGGAAACTAGTTTATTAAACATAGGTTTCCGTATTAATTCCATTATTTCTGATTACAGCCCAGCCATTTGTCTTTTTCGATAAAATCTTTTTCCTGGCTTCCGAGCTTGAAAATATAGCTTTTTGAAAGTGAGCCTGAAATAAGCTTTACTTTTGCGGTGTTGTCATCATTTATAGTTATAATTGAATCAGTGTCTTTTTCTGAAAAAGTACGGAACATATCTTCAATGTCTTTTTTGTTTATTTCAA
>CAMJMF010000102.1 GCA_946406925.1 uncultured Spirochaetales bacterium
GGCGGAATGGAAAAATATACGAACAGGATTACATCCGCGGAGTTCCACAGCATTCCGTCACAAGCAAACCTAATGATTCTAAAATCCCGCACGGAACTCAGATTGTCCTTAAGCCTGATACCTCGATTTTTGAAGACATAACATTCAGCAAAGAAAAGCTTCTTGCCTGGCTCTGCGAAAATTATTCAGACATGAACGACAAGGTGAGTGTAAGCTGAATTTAAGCTTTTGGTTCATAGCATTTCATGCACGTTTTTTTGCATTTCGTGCATGGTTTGCTCAAATGGCAGCTTTTAATTATAGTATTACAAAAGCATATTATTAAGTTTACTGATTTATGTAATAAAACTTTGAAAAGGAAAAAAAATGTCTACACCAATTGAAAATTATCGTGCAATGGTAGAACAGCCTTGGGGCAAAATATTCTACGATGTAATCTTCAACCAGCTTAAATTCACGGACGGCAGACGGCTGAAGATTCTTGATTTTGGAGCTGGTTTTTGTATTACCGCAAAGTACTATGCCAAAAATCATGATGTAACGGCCTTAGAGCCGAATGAAGAAATGTACAAGCTTCGTTTTGAGAGCGGTGACTACACTCTGGTTACACAGGGACTGGACTATCTGAAAACTGTGGCAGACAATACCTATGATGTTGTTCTCTGCCACAACGTGTTGGAATATGTGGAAAATAAAGCGGCGGTTCTGACTGAGCTGAAGCGGGTCTTAAAACCGGGCGGACGCTTATCAATTATAAAGCACAATCTTTTTGGCAGAGTTTTTGGAAATGCCGTATTAACAGACAACCCCAAGGCAGCGCTGGACCTCTTGGACGAAAAACCTGAAGACAGCATGTTCGGAAACAGAGATGTTTACACCAACGAGTATCTTACAGACTTTTTCGGCACAGAAATGAAACTTGCAGAGCTCTACGGAATCCGCGCCTTTTACGGTCTTTCATCAAATAACGAAATCAAATACACTGACGAATGGTACAACTCAATGCTTGAGCTGGAAACTAGAGTCGGTACAATAGAAGATTTCAAAAAAGTTTCGTTTTTCAATCACCTGATTTTTGAAAAACAGTAAGACGGCGAATTTTGCCAGACGGTAGCAGAAAGTTCGGCACTGTAATGTGCGTTGAAAACTGCTGCTGATCATTTTTGAATTTTGGAATAATCAATATGGATAATGAACTGCTGTTTAGTAAAGAATACGAACAGTTTTATAAAATGGTAGAAGAATCCGCTGCATTTAAGCGCTTTTGTGCAGATGCATTCGGCGAAGACTTTTCGCAGGACGGCTTCAGCGACCTGAAGCAAATTGACAGAATCTTGGAATATATTCCGAGGCAGAAAGACGTGCACATTCTTGATATTGGCTGCGGAAACGGAAAAATGCTCGGCTATTTGCAGAAAAAGACCGGCGCATTTGTACATGGATTTGATTATTCAGAGAGTGCCATAAAAACCGCCCAAAAGCTGTTTGATAAGAATGCAGATTTCCGACAGGGAAATATTGGCGAAATAGACTATCCTGAAGAAAGCTTTGACCTCATAACCTCGATGGACACAATGTACTTTGCGCCTGATATGACAGCTTTTCTAAAGCAGGTTATGGGCTGGTTAAAGAAAGGTGGCGTGTTATTTGTAGGCTATCAGGAAGGTGATGTTTTGCCAAAGACCAGCAATTCAGGCACGACCGTTTTTGCTGAAGCCTTAAAAAAACTTGGAATTCAATATAAAGTGGAAGATATAACCAAAGAAACCTATGACTTGCTGAAAAAAAAGCGTGAAACTGCATTGTTGTACCAAAAAGCTTTAGAAGAAGAAGGCAATAAAGACTGGTTTGACCTGTTGATGTTGCAGACAGACTGTGTTACAGAACCTTATGATTTGTTTGCCGAAAAAATGGCAAGATACTTATATGTTATACGGAAATGAGCAATTGTTTTCAGACGGTGCTTAAGCTGTTAATTTCAAGAAGGAGGCACGTATGTCTTATGCAATGACCCACCTGATAATAGCAGATTTGTTCGCTGAAAATGTACCTGTAGAGTGCAGAGATTTGTTCCTGCTCGCCAGCATTGCCCCGGACTCAATTCATTTTCGCGCAGATTTTTCAAAAAGGCTCAAGGCGCGCTGTCATTATCTTCAGGAAGAGGAAAACTGGGGCGAGGTATACGAAGAAGCGCCAATGATTAAATGGTACGACATGCTCAAAGCTTTTTATCGCGAAAAGAGCACGCTCGCGGCAGAGCCAGAAACAGAAGCCTTCTTAAAAGGTTATACACTGCATATTCTCACAGACATTTTTAACTGTTCTAAGTTCTACGCGCCAAGCTGGATGAAATTCGGCTTAGACAGGGTAGGCGAATTCCGCAAATTCTACCGCAGTGAGTGCATTCTTCAAGATAACTGGCTCTATCAGACACACCCGAAAAGCGCAGGAATAACGCAGGCGCTCAGCCGTGCTGTTGATGCGTTTGACCTTTCCGCTATTCTTGCGCGCCTAGGGCTAGACAAGTTCATGTCAGCAGAAAATCTCCACGAGATTGTTGCATATAACCTGAATAATTATGAGAAGGCTACGCCTGTATCGCTTGAAGGGCTTAACTTTGTCAGCGAACAAGCCTCGCACCGCTTTATATCAGAAGTTGAAGCTGAATGTGAAAGCCTGCTTTTTGACCTACCCGAAATCGGCAGACGCTTCAAGGTGGCACCGCCGTGCATGCCGAAAAGTCTATAAACATGGAGTTACTACACAAAACTATGCACAAATTGATAATACTGCGGGGAAATTCCGGCAGCGGAAAAACAACAGTCGCAAAAAAATTGCAGGAATTGTTCGGGCGCAATACAATGCTCATTTCTCAAGATGTTGTCAGAAGAGACATTCTGAAAGTCAAAGACGGAGAAAATCCACCGGCTCTGCCTCTGCTCAAAGAAATGCTACAGTACGGAAGCAGCCATTGCGAGGTGGTCATTTTAGAGGGAATATTCATTGCGGATTGGTATCAGCTTTTGTTTGAAGCGGCTGTTAATCTATATGGTGCAGATATTTACGCGTATTATTTTGATATTCCGTTTGAAGAAACTGTAAGGCGGCATAAAACAAAACCAAATTGTAATGAATTCGGCGAGGCAGAAATGCGCCAGTGGTGGAAAGAAAAAGACTATTCTAAGCAGTTAAACGAAAAGACTATTACAGCAGAACCAAGTCTGGAAACTATTGTAAAAGACATATATTCGGCTGTGTGCAGCGCATAACATGTAGTGCGCACAGAAAATCTGAACTTGTGGAGGTTGTTATGAAGATTGGTGAAGTCTGTCTGCTGACAAATAATGTTATAAGACTAGCAGATTTTTATAAGAAGCTCCTTGAAATAGAAAACAACAGTCAGGACGAAACTCATCAGTTTATAATTTCAGAAGAAACCTCGCTGACAATTTATAATGACGGAACAGTAAAAAATAATCAGAATCAGAACATTTGTCTGGCATTTACTGTGACAGATATTCAAAAGGAATATGAGAAAGTGCTGGCTCTGGGTGCAAAGATCATTGAACCGCCTGCAAAAAGACCTTGGGGCGCAATTAACATGAGCTTTTATGATCCGGACAATAATGTAATCTATTTCAGGCAGCTGCAATAAACAGCCCGCTGTTTCGGTGGGGCGCTATTACAAAAACTAATTACAGACAAATCTGCCAGATATTAAAGATTGTCTATCAATACAGAAACATTATACGCCGCATGATTCTTTTTTTGAATAGAGTTTGGTTTAGTTTTCGAATCTGAACCACTTAAAGTCGAAGTTGCTGCCGGGTAGGAAAACAAAGCTGATTTTTTGTGAGCCTGTTACTGGAGTAATTTCGAAGGTCTTTTCTTCATAATCATCTGTGTGGGCGAACTCAATTGAATGAGTTGAGGTAGAGCCGTCTGCACCAAAGAACTTAATGTGAATTGTATTGTTCTCTGTGTTTGACTTTCCGCAGATTGTAAGTTTTGTAGCAGGTGTGGCTGCGTCTCCAAAATCCATATTTGAAAAATCAAGGTTTACGTTGTTACCAATCCGCTCAACTGCAGTTTCTGTTTTTGTGAATGAGTCACCGGCAATCAAATCTGCATCAAGGGCTGCAAGCTTTGCATAAGCCTTAGGTGATTTTTCAAAATAGAAACCGTGCAGATAGAGGTCATAATCAAATGCAATTGTGATTGTATGAACTCCAAACAGACGGCGGTCCAATGTAAACACATTTTCAGAATATGTGTTGTAAATTGATTCGTGCTTGTAAGTAAAGCGGCCGAGGAGTTTTGAGTCGCCAGAGGTGCCGGTGCCGTCCCAGATTTCAATCGGGAACTCAGTTGAGAAGCTGAAGACTGGCAGATGGATTGTGTCTGCTCCGTCCGGTCCGAAATCTACTTTATCAAAACTTACCCAGGTAGCGCCGCACTTGCGGTTTGAGATTCCGCTTTCGAGAGACATTTCGGGTTTTGGTTTGTCGTTTGTGTCGTCGTAATTGTCAAAGCGGCAGGCTTCAATCAGAGTATATGGATTGCGTTTTTGAGTTCCGATGCCGCTTACGGTGAAAGGCAGGTCAGTGATTACTTCGTCGTATTTTGTGTTGTTGCGGGCGGTGCAGCGTAGAATACATTCGCCGTCGGAGTTGGCGCGGATGGTGCCGTTATCCACTGTGATGTTATCTGCAGAGACACATTCTTTTAATACCGGGTTCCAGCTGATTTCTTTGATGCTTGCGTTTTCCGGTAGGACTTTTGCGGTAACGTGAACTTCGCGATGAGCGGCGTCAAGCTTTGTTGAACCGTCTGCAATCAGTTCGATTTTGCGTGTCGGGATAAAATCATTTTCCGGGCGGATTGCAAAATAAGGCGCTGCTTCCTTCCATTCCTTGCCGTCAAACTTCATTGAAACATTCTGAAGGCCAGCGCTTGCGGCGGTGATAACAAAGCTTGAGTTATTGTTTCTTGAGCGGACAATTGCAATCAGTCTGTTTGAAAAAAGCTTTCTTGTCTGGCTGCGTCCGGTCGCACTGATATATTCTTCATAATCAGTTGAATCGCCGTTATCCATTCCTATAAGTTCTGCATCGCCTGCTACGTTGAAGGTGATGTAGTTGCGGGCGTTTTCTACGAGGGTACCGTCCTTATCTGCCAGCATAATCTGAATGAAGTGGAGTGAGCCTGATTTGCCGCTTTCGTCTTTAGTCTCTGGATTCAGTATGATTTTTGCAGGATCACCAAAAGATTTTTTTACTTCCTCTGCAATTGCGTTTCCTTCTTTATCATAAGCTACAGCTTTGATTTCCCCTTTATGATATTCAACAATCCAGTGACCAAACGGTTCGGCACCATCTTTGTGATTTATTTCCTGACGGCCAAGTGAAGTTCCGTTAAAGAAAAGCTCAACGCTTTCGCCGTTTGTGTAGGCTTTCGCATCGATCAGCTGGCCTTCGTTCCAGTCCCAGTAAGGAAGCAGGTGAACAAACGGCGCTGTGTTCTTGCCGGCCCATTCTGATTTGAAAAGATAGAAGGTGTCCTTAGGGAAACCCGCTGTATCAATCTGTCCGAAGAAAGAAGATTTTGTGTGATACGGAGTTGGCTCTCCGATATAGTCCCAACCGGTCCAGATGTACTGACCGGCGCTGAACGGACAGTCGCGGTCGTTTGCGATTACGGTCTGTGTGTTTGCACAGCCCCATGGAGTTGTACAGTTTCCGAGAGTTGAACACTGGCCGTCGCTGAAGGTAACGAGTTTGAGCGAATCAGGGAAGTGGTAGATTCCGCGGCTCTGAACTGTTGAACCTGTTTCACTTCCGTAGATTTTCCAGTCAGGATAAGTCTTGTGGTGCTCGTTGTAAAGGCGCTCAAGATAGTTGTAGCCGACTGTGTCGATTTGAGTTGCACACTTCTGCGCACCTTCAGTCATCATATAATTTGAAGCAATTGTAATCTGTGCATTTTTGTTAGGGTCGTGTTTTTCAACTGCGGCATAAAGACGCTTTGTGATTTCAAAACCGTTTCCCATGTGAGTATCATAAATCTCGTTTCCAATTGACCACATAATAAGGCTTGGATGGTTGCGGTCGCGGCGAACCCAGTTTGTGATATCGCGCTCGCAGTTTTCGTTGAAGTAGTTTCCGTAGTCGAAAGGAGTTTTCGGTTTTTCCCACATATCAAATATCTCGTCGTCTACGAGAAGTCCCATTTCGTCGCAGAGATCCATCCAGGCAGAAGGCGGCGGGTTGTGAGAACAGCGAACAGAGTTTACGCCCATTTCCTTGAGTTTTCTGAACTGGCGGCGGAGTGCATCAATATGAAAGGCTGCACCGAGTGCGCCCTGGTCGTGATGCTGACAGGCACCGTAGATTTTCTGATGGCGGCCGTTTAAGAAAAAGCCTTTGTCGGCTGTGAAGACTGCATGCTTAAAACCGCAGTGCTGGGAAGCTTCGTCGAGAAGGTTTCCGTCTGCATCAAAGAGAGAAGTGGTGAGTGTGTAAAAATACGGATCGGAGATGTCCCAGAGGTGTGGGGTAGTTACGGTAAACTCGCCGTCGCCTTCGAAGGTTGCGAAAGTTGTACCGTCTGGTGCGGTGATTTTATGGACTACTTTGACGCCGGTGGTTGAGTGCTCGCGAAGCGAGTGTATCGAAACCACCTCGCTGCTGATTTTGACCTTCCACTCCCCATTCAGTTTTTCTGCATCAACCGGCACCGCACTAAAATAAACTCCATCGCTTACCAGGTAAGTTTCTGGTGTATTTATGAAATAAACATCGCGGATAATTCCGGCACCAGAATACCAGCGTGTGTTACAGTTCTGATAAACTGCAATCACAAGAACTTCATTTTCGCCCTCGTGAATTAATGAAGAAATATCAAATTCAAAAGTAGAGTAGCCGTACTTCCATTCGCCGGCCTTTTTGCCGTTTACCCATACGGCACTGTTCATATAAACAGCTTCAAAACGAATTGCGCAATGACGGTCAGAAACTTCTTCAGAACTCAGAGAAAAACTTTTCTTATAAAAACCAACGCTGTTTTTATACAAATCATCAACATGATGAATCTGCCAGTCGTGAGGTACGCGCACCGGCACATAGCTTTGCGATGTTGCTGAATCATAAAACTGATCCGGCGTAAAGAGAACAGGTTTGTCATCCTTATACATCGAAGCTTCGTCTAAAGCAAGTTCAGCAAACTGCCAGCCGTCATTGAATAATTTCTTCATAATAAGCAAAGTATAATAGTGAAATTTAAAACTGTGAATATGTGCTGCAAGTTCAGCCGCCTGCTTCATCTTCCTCTGTTGAAAAACAAAACTCAGCGTGTCCTGCAGGCTGATTAAAAATCAGCGGCAAGATTGCTCATTATTGCCTTGATTACTTCTTTTGCAATGTTTGAAGCTTCCTTTAGATTTTCTTCAAAAGTTGCTGAACCGCTGTGTCCCGCCGTATCGGTGACGGTTCTTATTGCAATGAATGGAATTTTGTTCACGTAGCAGACATGCGCAATACTGGCGGTTTCCATATCAACAGACAGCGGCTTGAATTTGTCTATAATCTGCTGGCGGCCGTCATCTGTGATAAAGGCTTCTCCTGTGACCATTCTGCCAAAGTACAATCTGCCTTTTGTTTTGATTTTAGGTGCAGCAGATTTTGCACAACGCAGAAGTTTTTCGTCGGCTTCAAAATAAACAGATTTTAACCACGGGTGAAAGTCTGTAAGAATCCCGGCTTCTACATCGTGGTAGGCTGCTTCTGTTGATATAACTGTATCAAAAATCTTCAACTTCGGGTCTATTCCGCCGGCAGTGCCTGCGTTAATCACGATATCGGCATGAAAATCTATGACAAGCTGGGCGGCAATTGCTGCATTCACCTTGCACACACCGCAAAACAAGGCAAGGGTATCAAAGCCGTAGAGCTTTCCTTCATGGAATTTGAGCATTGCCTTTTCAAAAGTGCGTGTGATTTCCATGTCTTTCAAAAACGGGGCAAGCTCATCATCGCCTGCGCATATAATTCCGATTTTCATTTTTCCTGCCTTTGACATTGCGCCGTCATTAAGATTATACGGATAAAATAATCTTTTTTCAGCATTTTATCTGTAAACTTGAAGTTTAATCTATTAAATAGCGGATTTTCTGCGCTTGCTATATAAGCTGCATAAATAGATAATTCGCTTTAAAAATGATATAATCTGAACTACTGCGGAATATCATGAATATTATAGTGAATGTTGACAAAAATTGGGCTATCGGCAGAAACGGTGCGCTGCTTTTTCCGATTGCCGCAGATTTGCAGAACTTTAAAAGACTTACTCTTCACAAAGTTGTGGTTATGGGGCGAAAAACGCTTGAATCTCTGCCCGGCGGCAAACCGCTGAAAGAAAGACTCAACGTTGTGCTGTCAGCTTCAATGCCGGAAACCGAAGGCCTGTACATATGCCGCTCAATTGATGAGATGCAGCAGCTTTTTTTGACAGAGCCTTTCGCAGGGCTGACAACGGATGATGTTTTTGTAATCGGCGGTGAGACGGTGTACAGACAGCTGCTGCCGCTTTGTTCTAAGGCATATATCACAAAGGTAGAGGCTTCCGCCGCTGAGCCTGACGCATTTTTCCCGGACATTGACAGCATGGATGAATGGCGCATCACCGGAACTTCGGAGCGCTTTTTTCAGGCTGAAACAGCATACCGCTTTTTTACATATCAAAGAAATTAAAACGCAAAGGGGAGAGTAAATGGAATACAGAAAAGCAGGCAAAGACGACGTTGCTCAGCTGGTGGAACTGCGGAAGAAACAGCTTGTTGATGAGGGTGTATGCGCTGACAGCAATATTGATGCCGCATTGGCGGAATATTTTTCAAGCAGCCTAAACAATAAAAATCTGGTTGTCTGGCTCGCCATAGAAGGCAGGCAGATTATCGGTACTGCCGGTGTCTGCTTTTTTCAATATCCGCCGAATTTTACCAATACAACCGGCAAAGTAGCTTATTTAACGAATGTCTACACAAAAAACGAATTCCGCAATCAGGGAACAGCAACCAAACTTTTGGAATTCATTATGGAAGAAATTAAGCTTGAAGGCTGCATTTTCGTGCGGCTTCATGCGTCTGCTCAAGGCAAAAAGCTTTATGAAAAATTAGGCTTTGAGGACGCCCATGGTTTTATGACCAAAAAAATGTGCTAGTCTTGATTCACGGCGAGGTTGTTAAATTCACTTTTCTGAAAGCTTGTGCGCTTCAGTTTCTACCCATGCCGGAGAAAAACCGCTTGCAAGTGCAATTTTCCAAGAGCCGAGGTTTGAAAGACTTGTGCCGTAGTAGGGTATTGCACCGCGCTGAAACGCAGCGTCCCGCAGAAGTGTTACAAGCGTTGTGCCTATTTTGCGCCCTCTGTATTGCGGAAGCACGTCAATCCCAATCTGCCAAAGTTTGGGTGTGTCTGCGGAACAGCCTGCCATGCCCATAATCTGTTCGCCGTCAAGCGCGGCAACCGCAAGCACGTCAGGTCTGTCCGGACGGAAACGGTCGCAAAGTGCATTTGCAAATTCGTTTTTGCCGTAAAAATCTGCAAAATCTTTTGTTTCAAGCCACTTTATTTGCAAGTCTGTCTTTAAGCCGATAAGCCCAGGTTTCGGCAAAAACATGTGGTGCGTCTGCGCCATTTTATAGCCGTGCTTTCTAAGCTCACATTCAAGCTCAAAAAAATTGTGCTGCCCAAAAAGCCAGAAGCCGCGCTTTCCTTTTACCCACTCATTAAGCCATGGGTGCATTTTTTTGTCAGCTGAAATCACTGCGTTGTTTCCGAATGTTGCCATCTGCAAAAAGAACGGCTCATCCTGAAATTTCCGCCGTTTTTCATGGCAGACGGAATCTGTGACTATGTTTTCGTCTTTTGAAAAGTCCCCAGCCTCACAGTTTAATTCCAGTGCAAGCTGTTCTCTTGTAATGCTGAAAATATCTTCTTTTGTCATTTGTGCCATTCTATGCGGAAAGTACACATATTTCAACGTTGCGACAAACACCTGTAAATTTTTTCCAAAAAAAAGCCCGCAAGCGGGCTAAAAGGGAATTGAACAGTTGAAAATTTAAAAGGTTACAAGAAATCCAATAAAATTTTCAAAAAAAAATAATTTTTCCTTGACAAAAAAAAAAAATGTAAACTTAATATAAATCATCAGTAGGTGTACTAATAATCTGCATCTACTAGATAAAGGAGTTATATAAATGAAAAAGATTATTGCAATCTTGCTTGCACTTGCTGTAGTTTCTATGGCATTTGCTCAGACAGTGTCTATTTCAAACGAACTGTCTACAAGCCCTTGTATCACAATCAACAGAGGACAGA
>CAMJMF010000103.1 GCA_946406925.1 uncultured Spirochaetales bacterium
GCGGCAAGCCGTTCTGCTTTTCATCAAAATCCGGCTCATCTGAAGTGCAGAAAAACAAACAGCTTGTCAATTCGTCTGTCTTTGAATTATACAAGTACAATTCATACATCGGAAAATCTTCAAAAGTTTCAGACTTTCTGTATTGCCACTGAATATCTACAGTCTTCTGCTTTTGCGCTGCTTCTGCATTTACAGATGCAGCCATAACGGCAAAAGCTACAAAAAATAACAATCTGTGTTTCATCGTCAGCTCCTATAAAGAATTATCTTCAGCCTGCGTATCTGGAATGCTTCAGTGTTACTTGCCTTGCAACGGCGTTTTGCTGCTGTGCTTTTTTACGGTGGTGCACAGGCGGGCGGCAGAAGCGGCAACGGCTATGCCCAGTGCAATTGAACCGGCGGCAATTGCTGCGTTATAGCCAGCCTTGGCGGCAAGCTCTGTATTGTGTGTTACGGCGGCATGCATGGCAACAAACATTCCATAGCCGGGCACAAGTGGAAAAAGCCCCGGAAGCAGATAGACTGTTGCAGGATTTTTGCTTACATAAGCCCAAATTTCAGAAAAAAGCGTAAGTGCCGCCGCACCGCACATATAGCCCACCGGTTCAGCCACGCCCAGATAGTAAAACAAAAACTTATAGATAAACCAGCCGATTCCTCCGGCAATTGCGCCCGGAACTATATCGTATTTTCCGGCATTAAAGACAACTGCGCAAAACGCAGAAGCGGCGGCAGCCCAAAAACTTGTCCACAAAACCTGCTGCATTTTCAAAACACCATAAGACCAAGCACTGTGCCGACCGAAAGAGCCGCCGCAATCATGCATGCTTCCATCAGCCTTGCCGTGCCGGAAACCAGATCGCCTGCAATCAAGTCGCGGATTGAGTTGACGAGCGCAAGACCGGGCACAACCTGCATTAGCACAGCTGTGCTTACGGTTGCCGCTGACGGAATAAACTGAAAGCGCACCACAGCACCAGAAAGCACCGCGATAAGCGCACCTGAACAAATTGAGCTTATAAAGCTGTTTATTGGCAGAGTTTCAAACCACAGAAGAAAAACCCTGAGTATAAGACCTATAAAAAAAGCCGCAACCGCTTCTTTGAGGCCGCCGCCGAACACAAATGCAAAGCAGAACGAGCTGAAAGCCGCCGCCAAAGTCATAATCAGAGGCGGATAATCTGATGAATCTGAAATTCTTGCAAGTATTCCTTCGATAACGTCTGGTTCAGAGCGCCGTGTGCGCGTCATAAGCCGTCTTGAAAGCATATTGACTTGAGAGAGCCTCCGCAAATTGACGCGGCGGTTTTGAACACGGCGCATTGCCGAATGATGGCGGTTTTCTTTATCAACAAACGAAGTAATAACAACTGTCGGCGTAACAAACGAAGACGCGTCTTTTGCGCCAAGAGCTTTTGCTGTATGAACAACAAGCTCTTCCGTGCGGTAGGTTTCACCGCCGTTGCTCAGCATAAGCTCGCCTGCTTTCAAGGAAATTTCTGTTATGTTTTCGCTTGATACTTCGGTTTTCACTCTGCCCCACGTCTTATAAGCTCAAGGCACATGCGCCCGTTGTGGTACGGACATTTCCATGGTTCTGTAATCGGGCTGTCTGCCACCGGCGTTCCGTCTTCTTTAAGATAGCCGAACCATTCGCTGCCGGGGCGTTTGTCTACTACATAATCTTCAATGTATTTGAACACGCGCTTTGATGCGTCTTTGAACGGCGAAGAACCGTGCTTTTCGTATTCGTTATAGAAGCCGATGACCGCCTCTGCCTGAACCCACCAGACGCGTGTCTTGTCAACTTTTGCGCTTCCGCTGCGTTCTCCGCGAGATTCGTTGCAAAGAGAATCGTTGACGAACGCTGTTTCAAGCACACGCTTTGCGAGCGCGCTTGTGTATGAGCGCGTGTCTGAAATCAGGGCTTTAAGCAGAGGAATTTCCGACTTGCTGAAAAGCTCAATATGCTCATCAAGCACAGCGCAGGCTCGGTCTAAAAGCCAGCTTGCCTCAATATCGTGCCCGAAAGAATGAATATCGCCGAGCGGATTCATCTTTTCGTCAAAGAAAACTTCGAGCCGCTCATAATCATCGTAATAAAGCTTTTCGTTGAAGGTAATCAGGATGTTCTTTAGCTTTTGTGCCACGCGCGGATGAGAATCTGCTTCCAGGAGCGCGGTGTAAGCTTCAAGCAGATGAAGCAACGTGTTCATTGTCTTGTCGGCAGTTACGCCCTGGTCGCAGATGGCGCTTTCAACCGGCGTTTTCCAGTCCGCGCTGAAAGCTTCAAGATAGCCGTAAAAATCTGTGCAATAAGCTTCTATACATTCAAAAAGTCCGTAAGCAAGACGCAGCGCTTCTTTATTGCCGGTTGCTTTTGCGTATGCAGAAAGCGCGTAAATGCCGAACGCCTGATTATACACGTTTTTTGTGCTGTCCTGGCATGAGCCGTCGGCGTTCATCATCCAGAAAAGTCCGCCGTTCTGCCTGTCAAAGCAGAAGTCTTTCAAAAACTTATAGGCGTGGTCTGCAAATTTTTTGTTCTCTTCTCCGCCAAGCAGGCTGTAGACTGTTGAGTAAAACCATAAGATGCGGCTGTGAAGAATTACGCCTTTCTGTGCGTTTTTGTTCACTTTAAGGTCATGGCTTACAAAGCCGTAAAAACCGCCGCGCTCATAATCTGCAAGTTTATTCCAATAAGGAAGAATAATATTCTTTAAATGAGTGAGTGCCTGCTCTTTCATCAGAAAATCTCCGTTCCCGTCAGTCTTTTCTGTTTTAACAGAAGCAGACGCACGTTTAAGTTCTTCTATAAATTGTTTTCTATGTTGAAGGGGAATATTTTCAAAAAGGCTGTCATTTTCAGACGGAACAAAAACTTCTTTTGTGTAGCCGCAGACAGGACAGCGCCAGTCTATAGGAACATCTTCAAAGTCCAGAGGATTTTCCAGGCAATAATATTTTGCCACAACTTCAGCATCAAATTCGTAGCCACATACGCTGCATACATACTTTTTTGCCGACATGTATCCTCCAAGTAATACTTACTATATAACAATGTCTGGTTACTGGGCAAGTAATTTTTCCAATTCAAGCTGGTGGTTAAGCAATTTTTCGTCGAATGGTTTTACGGCAATTACCTGTTTCAGATAATACTGGGCTTTTTTGTAATCTTTCTGTTTGTAATAAATCATGTACAAATCGTACAAGGCTTCATCGTTGCGCGGGTTTGCTGCAAGGCTTGAGCGCAAATCGTTTAGTTTAACTGAAGCTGTTGAAGCTATGCGGCTTCTCTGGTAATAAAGCGAACTTTTTGCACGCTGACCGGCTTTAGGCAGGATTTTTTCTATTAAGGCAGAAGCCTCTGAAACATTTTTTGACGCTATAAGCATTCTGATGTACATAATCTGAACATCTTCTTTTTCAGGCGATGCCGCATATAATTCTTTGGCAAGGCTCTGCGCTTCTGAAAGCTTGTTCAGCCCGAGACAGACATCAACGCGAAGCAGCTTTGAGCGCTCGTCGTTTCTAACCTGCATAAGCTTGTTTGACCTGTCGTAGGCGGTCTGCCACTGCTCGTTTTTTACAGCTTCTTTTACCATAATGTACAGAGCATCTGCATTGAACGGGTCTGAACCCAAAACCTGCGACGCAAGCTGGGACGCACTCAAATCATTGATTTTTCTGCCTGTTGAAGAGGCAATCTCTGCTGAAAGAATAAGTAGTTCCGGATCCAGCGGATATTCCTTTAAAGCCTGTGTTGCAAGAGATGCGGCGGCGTGCTCGTTTTTGTTCCAGTCGCGCAGAAAGTAAAGCCTTACTACATAATAGTCTTTGTTCGGTTTTTCAGTTTTTGCATAAGTTTCAAGCGCTGCCTGTGCCTTTAAGTATTCGCCTTTTTCAACAAGAATGCGCGCACGCATAAGCTGGCAGATTGCGTTAGAAGGGTCGCCCTGAAGCACCTGCGTTATATAGTTTTCAGCCAAATCAAAATCGCGCTGTGCAAAAGCTGACTGGGCACAAAGCGTTAAAATCTGAATATTGCTGTTGTTTTTTAATAAGACTTTTACGGCAACGTTATAAGCATCTTTCGGTTTGTTCTGTGCTAGAAGCGCTTTTGAATAAGCCTCGCCTATCGGGGCGCAGTCACTCTGAAGTGAAAAAGCTTTCTCAAGATATTCCAAAGCCTGCTTATTGTTTCCCTGTCTTGTGTACAAAATTCCAAGCAGATAAGGCGCAAGCACAGACATCTGGTTCATCTTGCAGGCTTCTGTCAAAGCCGTCTGTGCCTCTGAATAATAGTTCTTTAAGCCCGGCGCAGAAAACAAAACCAAAGACGGCAGCACCAGCGTTAAAAAATCCGAGGTATCCACATAATTGAATGCATACGCACCCATCTTTACGGTTTCCATAATAGAAAGATACGCAGAACCGGCAGAAGATACTTCTGGAATTTCCCAGTTTATGCGTTCAGCAGGGTAAACCGTCTTTAAGATGAACGACGCCAGAACAAGATACTGCTTTTCTGTTACGGTCATTTCTTTGCCGCTTAGGCGTATTTTGTTTACGGCAGCTTTTAAAGAAACCGGCGAGCCCTTTTCAATTTCTGATATGAGATATGCTTCCTGTGGAGAACCTGCTTTTTTTGCCGCGGGTGCAGCACTAAGCACAGAAACAGGAAAAGTTCCGGATTTTCCAGGCCTTATTAATGAGAAAATTAGTAATATAAAACTACAGAACTTTAAAGTGCAGCAACGCTGCCTTATATTCATTAGGAGATATCCTCGTACTCGTCATCAAAATCTTCGCCGCTTTCAAGCACAGCCTTTTTTGTATGCTGAATGTAGAAAAAAGTTATCAAAAGTCCAATGCCGACGAAAATGAAAAGCAGCGGCCACCACATAGCGGCAAAAATTCTTATAGGCACTTTTATTAAGCGCAGTGAGAACAGCAGAAAGAAAGCACCCAAAAAAACAAGAACCAATGAAGGCACAAAATAAACAGCAACAATCCGCTTAAATTTATATATGCCGGAAAAGAACAAAGAGATTGCCGAAAAAATAACAAAGAACGGCCAAAGCTGTCCCATGCCTACAGGCAGAACTCTCAGTTTAACAATAAAAATAAAGAAACCGTTCAGAATCAGAAAACAGCCTAAAAAGATTGTCCAACCGCGGTGAATTGTAGTAGCGCACAAATATAAGAAAACGCCGCCGGCAAGAACAGCAAATACATTTACCCATGAAATAAAAGAAAAGTTTGCAGAAGCAAAACGAACTACAAGCAGCAGAGCTCCTAAAATAATGCAGGAAATTCCCACTGCCAGCAGAGTATTATATTTTTTAGGCATAAAACCCCCGTCATAAAATCAAAGACTTTTAGTAATTATGTGAATCTTGAAAAATTCATTTTCTGCATTTTTTCAAGATTTCCGCAAGTTTTAATTTCTAAAATAGCAGAAATAAACTCACATTTTCAAATTTATCCCTAAAAACTTAAGTTTTTAGAGATTTCCTTATCATAAGAGTGTAGCATAAAACAACTGTCAGAAAACAGACGGTTATATAAGTTTTAACATGGAAAAATACCAAAAGTTACACCAGCGCGGTTGTGTTTAAATTCTGGAAATCTTCTTTAATACTTTCCGTAACTGGCAATGGCTTCATCTATAGTCTGATTTCCTAGAAGCACCTGGTAGGCGGCATTTCTAAGCTGTGTATAAGTATTATCAAGAATGCCGATCTCCAGCTGATAAAGATGTTCCGTATTTTCCAGCGGCGCGTATACATCATCAAAAGAAAAGACTGTTGAGCAGGTTATAAGGCGCTTTATCTTTGCAAGATTATTAAGTTCTTCTGTGCGCAGCAAAAAGCGCAAAAACTCATTTGCCATTTCAAGATTCTGCCCGTTCTTGTTTACTGAAAATTCAACGGAAGGAACCTCAAGAACAGCTCCGCCTTTTGACATTACAGGCACTGAATAGAAGCTGTATTTAAAAGGTTTTGCTGTAAAGGCTTCTGAAAGGGCTTCACGTTTTTTTGTACCCGAAACTACATCAGCAGAGGCGAGCATCATAGGAACATCACCTTCAAAAAAGCGCATGATTACTGCTGAATAATTATCTTTGATTTTGCTGCATTCATCTAAATCAATAAAACCATATTTTTTAAAGGCTTCAACCCATTCCAGAGTTGACCGCATATATTCGCCTGCAGCAGGATCAAGTTTATTTAATTGTGTGATTGCATCGGCGTTATTCATAACTTCTTTTGTGAAGTATGGAAAAATCAAAGAAGACATAATTGAAATTTCAGAATTATGAGAAAGAAGCGGGCTCTTATAGCCTGCCTGCTTAAATTTCTGACATGTCTCAATTAGCTGCTTATAATTTTTTGGAATTTCAACTCCTTCCTTTTTGAACAAGTCTTCATTTACAAGCATTCCGTTCGCGGCACACAAAACAGGTACCATGGGAAGGGAACCGTCATTCATATAAAACAAAAGTTTTTGATTAATAGCCGAAAGAGTAATGCCTGTTGCTTCTGTATCTGCAAGATTTTCCGCATTATCAAGCAAGGGATTATAATTTGTTTTATCCAGCATCCATGGGAAAGTCATAAAGATATCCGGAGCATCAAGACCTGCAAGGGCAGTGGAAATTGTAACTTTGTAATTATCAAGATAAGTATAGGAAAGTTCTACATCAGGATAAAACTCATTAAAGCGGTCAAACTCTGCTTCCAGGGCTTCAAAATTCTGGTAGCGTCCTGCAATCTGTATTTTGCATTTTGTCTGGGTATCAAGACGGGGATTAAATGCTGCTGCTTTTTTTTGCTTATTGCAGGAAACAAGCTCCAGAAGTACAAGCCCGAAAAAAATCAATATGGAACAGTTCTTTGCTAATCTTATCTTTGTTTTCATATTAATTCCTCTCTATATTTCAGGCTGAGTCTGACGAATTTTTCTAAGTTCCCGGATAACATTATGTATGTCAATCGGCTTTGCAATATGGCCGTTCATGCCGGCTTCAAGGCATTCCGCCACATTCTCAGAGAAAGCATCTGCTGTCATTGCAATAATCGGAATGCCGGCGGCATAAGGATTTTCAAGCTTTCTGATTTGGCGGGCTGCTTCCAGTCCGTTCATTACCGGCATTTGAATATCCATAAACACAGCATCAAAGTCTGTACTCTGAATATTGCGCAAAATATCAACAGCCACTTTTCCGTTTTCTGCACGGCTGCATTTAATGCCGTACATTTCCAAAAGTGTAGAAATAACTTCCCAGTTTACATCCATGTCTTCTGCAACAAGAACTTTCATGTCTGTTAAATCTGAATCGCTGTCTTCTTTAATAGATGTATTCTTTTCAGTTTCAGAAATCTCAAGCTCGAGCGTTACCGTAAAAGTTGTCCCCTCGCCTTCCTTACTCTGGCACTCAATTGTACCGCCCATCATATCAACCATTTTCTTTGTGATGGCAAGCCCAAGACCTGTTCCCTGAATTGTGTTTATGCGGCTGTCTGTCTGACGTATAAAAGGCTCATACATAACTTCCATAAAGCTTGCAGACATGCCGATTCCTTTGTCTGCAACCTTGTACACAAGCTTTATGAACTTTTCTTTAGCGCATGGCTCTTCAGTTAAATCTACATAAACCTGCTTATCGTTCGGAGTATATTTAATTGCATTAGAAAGAATGTTTATAAAAATCTGATTTATGCGGAGCTGGTCCGCAAAAAGATATTCCTGAGTGATATTGTTTTTATGAAATCTGAAATCAATATTTTTCTGGCGCACCATAGGAAGCACCATATTCTCAAGATTTTCAGCCAGCTCAATTATTGAAAAGCTCACAGGAGAAAGGCTTATATCTCCATGCTCAACCTTTGAAATATCCAGAATATCATTTATAAGCGTAAGCAGATGATTGCTTGCAAGCTTGATTTTATGAAGATTATCCGAAACAGAATTTTTATCCTCAACATTTTTTTCCGCAATAGTCGTAAGACCGATAATCGCATTCATAGGAGTTCTGATATCATGAGACATTGTAGAAAGAAAATCAGTTTTTGCTTTGTTTGCAAAATCCGCCTCATCTGCAGCAGCAGCAAGCTTTCTGTTAAATCTCATAATAATCAGAATGTCAAAAACAAGAAGAATTATAAGGCAGACAGAAACTACAACAACCAAAGTCCAGTCTATATTGTTTTTTGTTACGTCTTCCATTGAGATATAGGTCAGAAGAGTCCAGTTAAAAGAAGTGTTTATCGGAATATGAACAATAAGACAGCTTTGATTTTTTGAGTTCTGCATTGTGAGCATGCCAGACTCATGAATCTCTGACTGAAGATTTTCTAAATCTTCTTTATTAATCTGATTATAGGATTTATAAAATTCAAAGAAGTTGGAATTCTTAAAAGACTTTCCTTTTATTATATAGTTTCCATTCTTATCAATTATTGAAATCTGCGCTTCGCTGTATTTTTCTGAAGGAAAAACCCATTTGCTTGAAAGCATTTCAACAGGAATAACACGCATTAATACGGCTTTTTCAGTTTCTGTTGAATCATCAGCTCTAAGCTCCAGAAGATCGCAGAAAGCAATAGACTGAATGCCGTTCATAGGGTTTGTGTAAGAGCGTGTAACACGTACCTGGTCCTGCTGACCGAGCAGTTCGTTCAAAGAAGAGAAAATATCAATTTCTTGATACGAAACAGTAAACTCTTCCGGATTATCAATTTTTGCTTTATCTGAACGGCCGGTTAATGTATCAAGTCTTATAATGTGTGCAGAAATATTCGGGATACGCTGAACAACGTTCAGATACGCCATTGCTTCGCTCATATTCATTTTGCGGCTGTTGATATAAGCAGCCCAGGTATCACAAAGACGCTGTTCACCTTCAAGATAATTTGTGGTTACCTGTTCCATACCAATGGACATGGTCATAAAATTTTCTGTGTTATAGACTTTCATTGAAGCGCTCTGCTTTCTGGCATAGAGCACAACAATGAAAATTGAAAAAATTACAATCAGAAAATTTGTGATTATTATCAGAGCTTTTTTCATATATCTTTTAAGTTTTCAAGCAAAATCATATAAACCTCAAAAATTCAGACAGAGGAATCGGATTTGAAAAATAATAGCCCTGAACGATATCTCAGCCGGCAGCCTTCAGCTTCTTATATTCTTCTTCGAATGAATATTATATATCGATTCTGAGCAGTTTGCGATATTTTTTTATGCAGCCTGAAAGCTTGATAAAACCCGAAAATTGTACAAGTGCGCCTGTGTTGAAAATAAGTTTTAGCCGTGTTAAAATTACCGCCATGTTAAAATTGCAATTACGATTTGTTTTTATTTATATTTCATTCTGCACTGTCTTTTTATTCACTTCATGCAGGCAAAAAACGCCGGCAACAAGCAGACTTTCAAATGCACAAAAGATGAGCGACTTGCAGCTGCTTCTTGAATCAGATGAAACAACACAGGAAAGCCGCTTTACCATTGTAGGGCAGCTTGCCAACGATTTTATAGCAAAAGGCCAGACTTCAGAGCTTGTGCTTTTTTTAACCGACTATGTAGAAAACCACCCGAATGACCAGTACAACGCATACTGGCTGCTCATGGTTGCGCACATTTATATGGAAGACAAGGCAAAGCCTATAGCCCGCTATTATTTTGACCGCATTCTGAATGATTACGATGACTTAATCGTAAAAGGAACTTCTGTTCATTTTACAGCACTGACCAATCTGATTCACCTCTGCGATACAGCGGACAGCCGGATTAAATTCTTCAACGAGCTTATTCTCCGCTTTCCGGACAAGATAAGTCTTACAGAAATGTACGCACGCCTTGCCGTAGAATACGAGAACATCGGTGAATGGGAGCAGATGCGCAAATGCTACGCGCTTTTTGAAGCACAGCCTGACGCAACAACAATTCAGATTTCCGGCATTCCGAATGCATATCACCGGGCAAACCAGATGCTCAAACTTAATGCGTCTGCAAAAGACTGGTCTTTTGAATCTTTAGACGCACTTGAACAGGCTGTAAAAAATGCACTTAAGACAAACAATTTTAAGCAGCTTGAAAAATACCGTTCAAGGGTAAATTTCTTCGCAATGACGTGGAGACAGGAAGAAACTGACTCAAACAGCCAGGCAAACTTCTCTATGGCAAATTTTATGCGCGGAAAGATACGGTTCAGCGAAAAACTTGACGAAACTTCTAATACGAGCGAAGCGTATCTGCGTACATGGGGATGGCAGCAGAACGTTTCAGTCTGGTATTTCTATTTTAGAAAGATCAATTTTCCGCTGGACCC
>CAMJMF010000104.1 GCA_946406925.1 uncultured Spirochaetales bacterium
CCCAGGATCTTTTTCCGTTTCCGGCCGGAATATAAATTGTCTCTCCAGAAACATATCGCTGAATCTGTTTTAAGAGATCTTCCGGAAAAATGTCCTGCGCATTTCTGTACTTCATACCATCCTCATTGTGCCGGTCGCAACCCGCACCTTACAAAAGAGATTCTATCCTAACTCCCACACCGTTTATATATCGAGTTTAATTATATAAGTTTTTTACACAAATCTATTTGATGTGCTTTTTCATCTGCCAGCCGACCAGTTCATTCTCTGTCATGGCAAGAACTTCTGCCCCTGTTACCCATTTAAAATCACAGGTCTCGCCTTCCTGAAGTTTAATTGAATTTTTATCGCAATCTGTTACACACAAAAATCTTACGTGCCAGCAGTGGCCACCAATACTTTTATCAAGGAACTCTAGCTTGTCTGCAACAATGCCTGTTTCTTCACGAAGCTCACGGAGAGCGCCTTCAATATCAGTTTCTCCTTTTAGAGCAGAACCACCGGCAGTTGCTTCCCACATATTAGGATAAAGAGGCTTTGTCGGATCACGCTTCATCAAAAGGTAAGTTCCGTCAACATGGCGCACGAGTATTTCGCAAACAAGGTGATACATCCCTTCTGGAAACATATCATCTTCACCACGGACTAATGCAACGTCTTCTATTTTTTTATAGTCAGCATCATAAGCATCCCAAATCTCAGGCTTTCCAAGGTTTTTTATGCTCACGCATTTTTCACCATCAAACTCAAACGCAACAATCCATGGCATAACCGATCGGATTTTTTCAAAGTCTGCATAGCCATAAGATTTATCATAATAATTGATGATTGTACTAAGAGCAGTTCCATGACTTCCAATCGCAATATTTTTTCCTTCGTACTTGTGCAGAACTTCTTTGAGTGCCGCAATATTTCGTGACTGAACTTCGCGAAGACTTTCTCCACCAGCGAGTTTATAATCAAAATCTGTCCACTGATTTTTAGAAAAATCGTGAAAGTTTTCTATCCACTCAGTGCCGACTTTTCTTTCATGAAAATCATCTATTGTCTCAATTTTGAATCCAGACTTATCTGCAAAATCTTCAAGCGTTTGAACTGCTCTTTTATATGGACTTGAAAACACAGCATCAATTTTTTTATTGCTGAGAAAATCTGTAGCAATTTTTCTTTCCTGCATTCCCTTTGGAGTGAGTTCGCGCAATAAATCATCATGATTTTCATAATTTGGTTCTGCGTGTCTTACAAAATAAACTTTTGTCATAAAAGCTCCTCTTTTAAAAGGTTATTATACGATTCTACAAATACTTGTGCTATAGTAATAATATGAATGAAGTAAATAAAACCCTCTTTATTCCTTTATATGGAAAATCAAAAATCAGCAAACAGAAAATAATTTTAGATGACCCGATGGCTGAAAAAATCTGGGCAGAAGAAGGCTTTGAACTTTCCGGCAAATCAAAAACAAAATGGCTTGCCTATAACATGTCTATGAGAGCCCGCATTTTTGATGACTGGACAGACTCAATGCTCAAACAAGACAGCGACGCCCTTGTACTTCACATTGGCTGCGGTTTGGACAGCAGATGCAAGAGAGTTAAACAGACCTATAAAAACTGGGTGGACTGTGATTTTCCAGAGGTAATCGAAGCACGTAAAAAATATTACCCAGAAAGTGGCAACTACAAAATGCAGGCTCTCGATGTTTCTGACGCTTCGCAGGTGAAAAATCTTCCGGATGCAAAATCTGCAATAATTGTATTCGAAGGAATCAGCATGTATCTGAGCCATGAGCAGCTTCACAAGTTTTTCGGAGCCCTTGAGGAAAAATATTCAAGCCTTCATATTCTTATGGATGTTTATACTGAGTTTGGCGTGCGTGCTTCAAAATACAAAAATCCTGTAAATGATGTGGGCGTTACAAAGCTTTATGGAATTGATGATATTGATGCAGTTTTTGAGGGACTTAAGATTCATTGTATTGCAGAACATTCTCTGACTCCACCAGAACTTGTGAATCAACTGAAACCGTTAGACAGGTTTATTTTCAAAATGCTTTTTACCGGAAAGCTCTATCGAAAAATTTACCGGCTGTTTGAATTGTCAGTTTGTTCATAGTAAAAAAAGGAGCAATTAATGCGCGACCGAAGTGTGGTTTTTGTAATCAGAAATAAAAAGATTCTTGTTGAAAAGTTGAACTATCCGAGCGAAGGAAAAGATGATTTTTATTCCATTCCAGGCGGCGGAATTGAAGCCGGAGAAACTCCAGAGCAGGCTGCAATCCGCGAGCTAAAAGAAGAATGCGGTCTTGACGGAACAATTGTGCGAAAGCTCGCAGAATTATACAATCACGGCAGAACAGAATATGCCCTTGAAGTGAAAGTCCCAGATGACCAGGAACCGGTTACAGGCTATGACCCAGAAGAAGCCGGAAACGAAAATCCGCCGCTTAAAGAAGTTTTGTGGCTGGCACTGGACGAACTTTCCGAAAAAGACCGCGCCTTTTTATGGGGCTACGGTCTTATGCAGGTTCCAGGCTTTTTTGAAGAAGTAAAAAGCTGGGGCAATGAAATCAGCTATCCGGGGAAATAATTATGACAACAAAGATTATCCGCAGAATTATTCTTGCATTTACATTGGTTCTTACATTCATTTTTTTGCTAACCCATTACGACAACAAGGAATATACTCGGGACAATCTCGAAGCCTATGTGCAGAGAATGTGCAGGCTTTATGATGTTCAGGGCATGTCTGCTGCAATCATAGACGGCAAAAATGAGTATTTTATAAACTACGGGAATTACAATGGCAAGGCAATTGACGAAAACAGCCGTTTTGAGCTTGGTTCAACAACAAAAGCGTTTACGGCACTGGCTGTCATGCAGCTTGAAAAAGACGGTCGCCTGAAGCTTACCGATTCAGTCTCAGATTATCTTCCATGGTTTAAGCCGACTTATAAGAAATCAGTCTGCAATCTCACAATAGAAAATCTTATGTGCCACACAAGCGGAATCCCGGCATGGACAATTTCCGCAATTCCAGCCGGCACCGAAAGCGATGAAGGCTTATTAGAACAAACCATTCAGAACATCAAAGACGTGCAACTGGACTTTCAGCCTGGAACGCAACATAAATATGCAACCATCAATTATGATGTTCTCGCGCTGATTCTTGAAAAAATTACCGGCGAAAAATATGAAGACTATGTTACAGAGCATATACTAAAGCCGCTTGATATGCAACGTTCATTTTTTAGAACGAATAACGAGTTCACAGACAAAATTGTTCAAGGTTACAGAACTATTTTTATGAAGGCACACGCCTATAATGCTCCGTCATATTATGGAAACATTGCAGCCGGCTATCTTGTTTCTTCAACTTCAGATTTAATGAAATGGATGCAACATTGGGGTGTTGAATCGAAGGATAGTTCTGGGCTTGTGGAAGCTGTTCTAAAGCACGATGTATCAAAATCCGGTAATTACTTTGGCGGCTGGTGGATTTACGATGATTTTATCACCCATGGCGGAAATAACCCGAATTTCTGTTCCCATGTTATTATCAGCAAAGAGAAGAATCAGGCAATCTTTGTGCTTTCAAATATAGCAGGCTCTTCTGCAACAATGACTGCTGACGGCATTTACAGAATTCTTCTTGGTGAAACTGTTAGAATCGGACTTCATTTTGATATACTGGCTATTGGTGATTTTTTATGTATTATTTTTGTTCTATTACTAATTTATTTTGTTCTATTATTCTGGGATAAAAAATCTAGAAAAGCCTGCATTTTGCGCATTGTAATCAGCATTATTGTTATTCTTGCGTCAATAATTTTACCTTTTGTGTTCCACTATCCGTATAGCACTATGTCTGTGTGGTTTCCGTTTACAGCGATTATAGCAGTTATTGCAGCTGTATGTGCGGCAGTACTTGAATTATTTTTAGGAACTGCCACAAAAAGGAGAAAGAATTGACAGAAGAAAAACTGCTTCAATTGCTGCAAACTCAATATGATCTGAAAAACATAAGCCTGGAGTTTCTGAGAGAAGGCGGCTGCAAAACATATATTGTTAATTGCGAAAAAAAGTATCTGCTTAAGGTAATTGGAAGTGCGTTTAAGAATACGGCAAAGCAATCAGTTTTGATTACGCGGTTTCTGGAAGAAAATAGCTTTCCTGTTCCAAAGACAATTTTGACTAAAGCTAGTGAAGCAATTGTTGAAGTTTCTGATGATGAGCCGCTGGTATTATTGCAGGAATTTATAGAAGGAGAAGAACCTGAGCTGGAAAATCCGGAAACTGCCGTAAAGGTCGGCGCTCTTGTAGGAAAGCTTCATTGTCTGATGGAAGACTGCCCTGTTCAGCCGTTTCTACGTGGCAAAGAATTTTTTATCGGGCGTTATATTGATTTTCTGCGCCAAAAGTCTTATCCCAGAATTGCCGCATATGAAGAGCTTGGTGAACAATTATGGAAAAAAGTTGAGAAGCTCCCATACGGCATTTGTCACGGCGACCTTCACCGCGGAAACCTTTTGCAGACAAAGAACGGAGAGATTTACTTCTTGGATTTTGACACAGCGTGCCGCGCACCTTTTATGTTCGATGTAATGGTCATGTGCGATATGACAAATTATTTTAATCTGCAGCAGCAAGATATAGAAATAACCCGCGCAGTTTATGAAAACTTTATTTCAGGCTACACCCACCATCATCCGTTGAGCCCAGAAGAAAAGCTTTCCTTTTCTGACTGGGTCGCCATCAGACATTTTCAGCTTCAGGCAACAATCCTTGAAGTTCACGGCATAAATTGCATTGACGAACAGTTTATAGACTATCAGCTTTACTGGCTGAATAAGTGGATAGAACTGCAAAAATAAGCAGGAACTCATAGTTTATTCCCGACAAAACTCCGCAAGATATTTCGAGCAGAACATTTTCTCTGATGTTAGACTTTCCATGAATGGAGGCTTAGAGAAAATGAAAATTGCAATTTTGGGAACAGGTTTCGGCAAAGAGCACGCAGGATTTTTCTGCAAAGAAAAGCTGGTTAATGAAATTACCGTCTGGGGACGCAATGCTGAAAAGCTTAAGGAAATTGAAAAAGGCCTCGGCGTAAAAACCACAACAAATCTGGACGACATATTGAGCGACCAGACCATTGAGCTTGTTGACGTATGTCTTCCGACAAAGGTTCACGCAGAATATGCCATAAAAGCCCTGTGCGCGGGCAAGCACGTTTTTGTGGAAATGCCGCTTGCCGACACTGTTGAGAACGGGCAGAAAATTCTTGAAACAGCAAAAGAATGTAAGCGCCGCGTATTCGTTGATTTATTCCTGCAGTATGAATATCCGTATCAGCTTTTGAACCAGATTAAAGAAGAAAAGCGCTATGGCGAATGCCTTGATTTTTACATTAAGCGGCAGACACCGCACTGGTGGGGCAATCTTGATTTAGACAATATTGCCTTAAGTTTAATGCACCATGACATTGATTTTGTGCTACAATTATTCGGCGAGTCCGATTCCATAAAAACTGAAGGAAGAAATGTCCGCCCTGAATGTTCTGTGCTGACAGCGCTGATGCGCTTCAAAAATGCGGCTGCAACAATTCATGCAGACTCATCACTTGCTGACACCTGCCCTTTCAGCGTGGGCTTTGAGGCAAGTTTTGAAAAAGCTTTCATACGCTTTTTTGAAGACGGCTATCAGAATGGAAAGACAGAAACAAAGCTTGAAATCTTTACCGATGAAAAGCAGGAAGAAATAAAACTTGTTCCGCAGAATTGCTATGAACTTGTCTGTCACAATGTTGTAGAATCAATTCTGGAAAACAAAGCATCAAAGCTGGATATTGAGCACGCCCTGCTTACACTGGAAACAATTGCGGCAATCGAACAGATTTCAAAAGGAACAAAATGATAGGCTACGAAATACTGCAAAAATCTGTGGATTTTATAGAAGCTCATTTACTCGACAACATCACTTACGTTGATGCTGCAAAGCATGTGAACATGTCGCCCTACGAATTTCACAGAACTTTCCGCTTTATTTCAGGCATAACGCCGGGCACATACATCAGAAACCGAAGGCTTTCGCTTGCAGGGCAGGAGCTTTTATACACCGACATAAAAATTACTGACCTTGCAATGAAATATTGGTTTGACAGCGCCGACGGTTTTACAAAAGCTTTTTCGCGCTTTCACGGCATTACACCAAGCGCGGTAAAAGCTGGAAGCAGAAGCCTTGCAATGTATAATCCGCTTAGTATCAGAGTCACTATGGAAGGTGCAACACCAATCAAATACAAGATGGCGGAGCTTGAAACTGTGACATTTCTCGTAATTCCGCGCTCTTTTTCTGTAGACATAATTGAAGATGACGATGACCATAGCATTTCTGATTTTTGGGGCGAATGCATTCAGAGCAAAAAGCTTGATTTACTCAAATCTTTTAGAGCTGAAAATGACAGCAGAGTTTTCGGGCTATGTTCAGAACTAAAAGAAGATTCTACTTCTTTTGTGTATGCACTTGCCGTTGCTGTTCCCGATAATTTTGATTTTGGCCAGGCTCCGGACGGCTTTATCAAATGGCAGGTGGAAAAAAGCCGCTATGTGGTTTTCAACTGCTACGGCAAAGACGGAGACTGCATCTCAAAGGCTTGGGAAAACTATTTCCAGAATTTTCTTCCTCAAAGCGGGCTTGAATCAAAAGCCAGCCCTGACTTTGAGATTTATTTTGACGACGGAGCCGCTGACTTAATGTGCGAGCTTTGGATTCCGGTTGTTTGATTATAACTTCTGCACGAATAAATTATAAGTTTATAGTTTCTGGCTGAAAAGTAATCTATAATATAAGCATGAAATTCAAGAATTTTTCCGGTGTGTTCGGATTGTATGAGCGCACAAAATTGATTGAAAATGGAAGCTCAGGTCTTGCAGACAAGAACTTCGGCATAAAAAACAATACAAATTTTTCTTATGCAACTGCCTCTGGAACAAAAGGTTTTACAGCGGCTGCAATTCTGACGCTTGTTGCAGAAAAGCGCCTAAGTCTTGACAGCTGCGTTAAGCAGATTTTACTCCAAAGTGACGGCGCAGATCTCAACGGCACAGCACAAAAATACGGTTCACTCGAATGGCTTTCAGATGCAGTAACTATCCGCTCGCTTTTAAATCATACCTCCGGTGTTCCGGATTATTTTGATGAAGAAATCTTTGATGATTTTGAAGGCTGTTTATACGGCAATGCAAATTATCACTACGAAAAGCCTGAAGACTTTTTTCCTCTTACAGAAGCGGTCTGGAAAAACCAGAAAAAGCCCTACTCGTCGGCTGGAAATTTCAAATATTCTAACGGCGGCTTTGTACTTCTTGCGGCTGTTGTAGAAGCCGTTACAGGCAGGGCATTTTCAGATTATGTAAGCAAAAACGTTTTTGCAAAACTTGAAATGCACAAAACCGGCTTTTTCAGACTTAACGAAGCGCCTCCAGCCGGAATTGTACGTGCAACAGGCTATCAGGAAAACGGTAGAAGCAATGTTTACGGCGTTCCTGTAATTGGCGGCGGTGACGGCGGAGCCTTTACCACTGTTTCTGATATGGCAAATTTCTGGAACAAGCTCGACCCGGAACTGAACCCGCAAAGTGCACTCGCGCCGTTAATCGAAGAAGCATGGAAGCCGCAGCTTAAAGGCGATGACGGGCTTTACGGGCTTGGCTTTTGGATGCGCCATGAAAATCCGCAGATAGTTTTTCTTGAAGGTTTTGACCCCGGCGTTCAGTTTTTCAGCTTTTATAACCGCAAAAGCAAGCGCTCGCTCACAATCTGCCTTAACGACGAACAGACAAACTGCAATGAAGTTTTTGAAAAATACTATAGTATGGTAGGCTAACATGACAAAAGATAAAATCAGATTTTTAGAAGAAATTGCTTCTAACGGACACGTTGCTTTGAACGTTATGCAATATGACGGCTGGATTATGCGCTTTTCAAACGGCTACACAGGACGCGCCAATTCGATCAGTGTGCTATATCCTTCTAGTATTCTAATAGAAGAAAAAATTGCTTATTGCGAAAAATGCTATGCAAAACAAGGGCTTCCGGCAATTTTCAAGCTTACAGAATGTGACCAAGAGCTGTCTAATTTGTTAGCCTTGTGCGGATATGAGGTTGTAACACCGACAGATGTTATGATTCTTGACGGTTTGCAAAACGGTGACGACCGGCTTTATAAAGACTGCTGCTTTTTTGATAAACCTGATGAGTGGCTGCTGTATTATTTTGAATACGAAAAGCTGACAGATAAAGCAAATCAGGAAACTTTCCGCAAAATGCTTTCAAAAGTGCTTGTCGATACAATCTATTGTTCTGTTATGCATCAAGGAAAAGTAGCAGCATGCGCTTCTACTGCAATTGAGCATGGCTATGCACTTATTCAAAATGTAATTGTAGATGCAAACGCACGCGGGCTTGGTCTTGGCGAAAAGCTTTGCAGAGCCCTTATTGCAAAAGCAAAAGAACATGGCGCTGAACACGCATATCTTCAGGTTGTAAAGACAAATGAAGTAGCAATAAATCTTTACAAAAAGCTGGGCTTCAAAAAAGCTTATACTTACTGGTACATGAAAAAAGCTTTAATAGAACAGCGATGATAACAGCACAAAAAAAACACAGTTTGAACCTTATAAAAAGCTCAAACTGTGTTCCAGAAATGCTAATTAAGTCGATTTATCACCATGGATCGCTGTCTACATAGAACTCTCTGATATAAGCACCGAATACCCATCCATGCTCTGTCTCGCCAGTTTCTTCATCTATCCGACCAGAATCAAAATAATACCAATGCTCTGTTATTCCATCGATAGTAACTGTTTCATTAGTCATTTTCTTAAGAGTACCACGAGCCAGTCGTAATTTGCAAATAACCTCGCCATCAAGCCCTGGAAGAGAACGCAAGTTCACATATTCAAGAGAGTCAATATCATAAGGCGAATGGTCTCTTTCTTTTCCTTTGAAATCAATAATACCAAACCTATATTTAAGACCTTGAGTAGGCAAATCTGTAATTCCCCATGGAGTAAGGTCTTTCAACTTTTCAGCCCCTTCACTCTGCTTTTTGACCATTTCATTCATTTTTGAAGATATGCTCAGTTGAGTTATGCTGTTCAAAATTGCAGATTTTCTTGCTTCATCCGGCTCTTTTTCAGCCTGTTTCAAAATTTTGTACGCGCTTATGTCGTCTTTTGTTGTGCTGATTTTGCTGCTCATAATATAGCCTTCGCGCTTAACATAAGCTGTTTCATCGTAATAAGCCATTTTTACAAGAGCATATATACCAGGAGTTTTATCTGTAATATCTACCGCTATAACAGTGCCTTCTGGTGCACCCTTTTTGCGGATATCAGCAAAGTTTTTAGACATATAAGTTGCAGCATTTTCAAGAACAATTGCAGGTTTTAGACCGAGCGCAATTCTGTTTGAAATTGCATAATAGTCATTTTCATTGTAGCGCACTTTTGTAAAAAGCAGAGTCAGACCATCTTTTGCATTTTTCCAAGAAGAGCGTTTTGTCAGCGCAACCGGGTTATTTTTTTCGTCTGAACCTGAAATATAGGCATCAATTGTCTCACCGGCATTAAGGTTGATTTTTGACCATTCCATCATGCCCTCTGATTTTTCGACCCAGAGATTCATCTCATTTTGAAGCACAGTAGCTGTTACTGTTTCTTCTGCAAAAGCAGCAAATGCACATAAAAGCACAAACACTGCCGAAATAATAGACTTTTTCATTATAGCTTTCTCCTAGTTAATGCCTTTAGACGCAGAACCATTATATTTGTCTGCATAATATGTATAGATTTCATTTAATTCATCCATGACATAAGAATCTACACTGTTTTCATCTTTGGCAATTTCTTCTTTAAGGGCTTCAATCCGTTCACCACACTGAATCATTTCATATGGAACATTGGTTTCCACATTCTTTTTTAGCAGATAGCCGTTTACTGTATATGTTTTGCCGTCGTTTATATAATAACGAATCTTATAAAAGCGTCCGTCTTTATCGCCTTCAGGGGCTTCATCAAAAACAGCAAAGATTGAGAACGGCTCTACAACACGTGTTCCAATGCTTGCCAAATCAGGCTTTGTATAAAGGAAGATATTTTCTTCTGTAACTACACCGCCGGCTGCAAAAGGAACAACTGCATAATCTCTTACCCAGAATTCTTGGTCAAAATCTTCGTTG
>CAMJMF010000105.1 GCA_946406925.1 uncultured Spirochaetales bacterium
TTTCTTAAAACCCAGATTACGTTTTTGGCGCTGCCTTCGGCGCTTTCCTTGTTGTAGCCGCCGTAGACATGCACAACTTCAAAGCCGCACAGCTCGGCAAGGTAAAGCATTTCCTGGCGGTAAGTCTGCCGCATTTTAAGCGGGCGCACGCGCTCGGCAATCACGTTTCCGCTGCCGTCAAGCGTTTCAAATTTCCAGTTGCCTGACATAATCTGCGTGTACGGGTCGTATGAAATTGCGTTATAGATTTTTTCGCGCTGCCCCTGCCTGTTTACATATTCAAGCCGCAAAGAATAATCTGTTTCTTTTGTGTTCATCTGCTGTGCCTGAAAAACAGGATGCGGGTCAAACGTGTTCAGTGTAAGAATGCCGCCCTTCACAAGATTTCTGCGGATATTCAAAAGCGCAGCACGTTGCAGTTCAGGCGTTATAAGATGCATAAAGCCGCTGCGTGCAATAATTGCAAGAGAATATTGTTTCTGGCTTTGAAAGTCTGTCATGTTTGCCGGAAAAATATTCAGCTTGTAACCTGAAGCGCGGGCTTTTTCAGCACAAACTTTGCACATAGATTCAGACAAATCTGTGCCGTCCGCCATGATTCCGTGTTCAGCCAGATAGAGCAGCACTGCACCGGTTCCGCAGGCAATATCGATTACTCCGTCTTTTCCGTATTCACGTGCCAAATCAAGATAAAAATCCTGAAAACCTTTGTGGTTGTCTTCATTCTGGTACATGACCTTAAGATAAAGATCATAGTTTTCGGCTACGTCCTCAAAGTCATGCAAATCCTGCGGTGTTCTATTCATGGTTTATCCTCCTGATTGAACTATTCTACACGAAGCAAAAGCAGCTTTCACTAAATTCATTCTTTAATATACAGCGCAGCTCAAATGAGCTTTTCAAATTCAGCAAAATCTTTGCCGCTACACCAGCTTTTAAGCTGACCGAGCATAAAAGCTTCTTTAGATTCTGCAAATTCTTTTGTGTAATGGTTCATGTTTTGCGCAGCTTTTTCACCAAATTCGCTGACAGCAGAAGTTTCAGGCATTTTTCTGATATTATCACAGAATTCAACATATTCAGAAATTTTCAGCGTCAGATTTTTCCATGCAGCGGCAGCTTCTTTTGCTTTGCCGTTTCGAAGATATGCCGCAACAAAATATTTCACTGTATCGCGGTAAAACCCCTGACAATGAGCCTTCATTTTTTCATTCTGCATAAACTGCTCTATTACACTGACAGCCCACTTACAAAAAGAAACAGTCTCTTCAAGAGGACATTCCCACATATGAGCTTCAGCCCCGTAAACAAGCTGCTTGTTTATAGCCCGCACAAAATTCTGAAGATTATCTCTGACAGATGCCCTCCAGCCGTCCAAGCCTTTTTCTACATATGCATAATAAGAATTGATTGTTTCCTGAAGCATATTATTGCTTATAGACGGAAGTTCTTTGATATGCTCACGACCTTTCTCATATTCCTTGTCATGCCAGTAAATCCAGGCAAGAGCATAATGGCATTTATCAACAAGTTCAGAATCATTTGAATATCTGAATATATACAAAGCTCTGTTTTCAGCTGCTTTCACATAAGCATGCCATTTTTCTGCTTCATCATCAGAAAGATTGCCCATGCTGAAGAAACGGCTCATATGTGCGACAGACTGAACATAGCGCATATGAATTCCATAATTAAACGGATTCTCCTCACATTTTTCAGCAAGATAATCGGCGGCAGCAACCGCACCTTCTTTCTGGTTTCCATTATCGCGGATAGAATCTGCCTCAAAAATGATTTCACGCGCAAATTCTTTGTCATAGTCATCGCTGTCAATGCCAAAGAGTGAATCTGTGCTCACACTTAAAGCTTTTGCAAGCGGAACAATCTGAGCTGTATCAGGCAGCCCAGCTTCGCTTTCCCATTTGCTTACAGCCTGGCTTGTAACACATAACCGGCTGGCAAGTTCCTCCTGTGTAAGCCCTAATTTTTTTCTGAATATTTTTATGTTGCTTCCTAAAGACATAGTTTTCTCCATTTACGCTGCATTTTAAAACGTCTTGTATTGAAATGACGCGCACTTTATGTTGTGTTGTTTTGTTGCCGGTCAACGCTTATAATATATTCTACAATAGAAAATTTTCCTAACAATTTATTTTTGATAAAAACTCAACGGAAAGTTGAATTTTACTGAAAAGCCGGCAGGCTTACCGCACAAGGCTTTTTATGTTAATATCTTGATTATGATTTACGATATAACGCAGCCGCTTTTTGAATGTGCGGTTTATCCTGGGGATTCAAGACCAGAAAAGCAGATTTTGCAGCGCATAGATAAAGGCGACATCTGCAACCTTACCGGCTTTTCGATGTGCGCGCACAACGGCACGCACGTTGACGCGCCGTATCATTTTATAAACAGCGGCAAAAGCATCGACAAGATCAGTCTCGAAAAGTTCATCGGCAACGCTTATGTTGCAACACACCACGGCGACGTTACGGCAGAAGACGCAGAAGCCATGCTTGAGCGCGCCAAAAAAGCAGGCAGCGGCGCAGAAAAGAAAATCCTCATAAAAGGTGATGCGACAGTAACTCTTGAAGCCGCAAAAGTTTTTGCCGCCGCCAGAATCGACCTTATCGGCAATGAATCACAGACAGTCGGCCCGTTAAACGAACCGATGGCTGTTCACCTTGAGCTGCTCGGCGCAGAGGTTGTGCTTCTTGAAGGCATCAGGCTTGGTGCTGTTCCAGACGGTGTGTATTTTCTAAATTGTGCGCCACTTAACCTTACAGACACAGACGGAGCACCCTGCCGGGCTGTGCTATTCGATGACATCAATAAAAACTGAATCAACACCCCAAAAGGATTTTACCAAAATGAAGATGAAACAAGCGCTTTGGAATAAAACTACAAAAATGATGCTTATAGTTTACGGTCTGCTCATAATTTTTGAGCATTGGGAATTCATCTATTTAAGAACCGATGAAACTTTTATAGGCGACAACATTTTTACAAAGCTTCTCTGCATCGCAGCTATCATAATTGTTGCAGCAATTTTCAATTATAAGCCTGCTGACATAGGCTTTAAAAACAAAGAGCTTGCCCAAAATATAGCTGCCGGTTTAGCACTTGGCATTGGAACTTTTGCTGTTTCTTATGCAGTTGAAATCCTCATCAATTATATGAACGGCAATCCGGTAAGCTTAAAATTCTATATTACGAATTTCGGCTTGAATGGTGCGACAAACGTAATGACTATGACTCTGCCTGCGCTGCTCATCTGCATTGCGGGCAACATCATCAATGTTCTTGCAGAAGAAGGGCTTTTCAGAGGCATTTTTCTAAAAACATGTACAGAGCAATACGGCTTTAAGGCTGCAAACTGGATTCAGGCTTTTCTGTTCGGGTGCTGGCACATTGTAAGCGTTACACTGCTGATTCATGACGGACTTATCGGAATGGGAACAGCTATAATCTACGCGATCGGCTATGTGGTGCTTGCAGGAATTCTTGCATTGGAATGGGGCATTTGTGTTTCGATGAGCGGAATCTTGTGGATAGGCTTAAGCGAGCACTTTTTCAACAATTTTATAGGAAATACGCTGCACGTTGTTTCTGAAACCGGCGAAGCAGATGAGCTTCAGCTTGCAAGAATTGTGCTTTCAAATGTGCTCTCGCTTGTTGTTGTGCTTTTAATTGCCAGACATAAGAAAAGAGCGGCTGAATCTTCAGCAGACACAGCCGCATAACTTTACGCGTTTATTGCCCGCCGACTATAACGCCGACATTTCCATGAAGGTAAAGTCTCAAAAGCCCAATCAGAACAAGATGCAGCGGGTAATAAATATAGAAAAACCATTTCATGCCTTTCCATTTGCCGCGCTGACCGTTGTAGTTTGCCATAAAAGGCCATACGATTATTACGCCCAGCTGAATGAATGCATAAACTTTGTCTATGGCAAAAAACCAGACAATTGAATACATCAACACACAGAGCATCATCGCAAGAATCTGCTTCTTCAAATTGCCGTAGTTGTCGTTGATGTAGACAATCGAAAGCACAGCGATTGAACTCCAGTCAGACGGAAAGCAGACTGCGCAGATTAATATGAACAGCACTGTCTTAACCCACTGCGGCCAGCTGCTGCATTTTTCGCCTTTGAACATATAAAGCGCAACTACACCCCACGCAAGCGGCCACATTACACTTGTCTGATTGAAAGGGCCTGTCTTGAACGGCACAAACGGAATGCCGAAGCAGAAATTGTACGCAAAGTGCGAGACTATCGCAAAGATAAAAAGTCTTGAAGCATATTTTTTTACATCATGCGTGTAATGAAAGCCTTCAACAATCATAAACCACATGGTTGGCGCGGTCAGTCTGCCGATTATGTGAAGCAGAATAATCCACCATTCGTAGTGGTAGCCCGGCCAGATTACGCTTGTAAGGTGGTCAATTGTCATTGCGGTTATTGCAAACAGCTTAAGATGATTTCCGTTAAAACCTTGGAATTTTTTCTGATTTGCTTTTGGTGTAATTTCGTTTTCCATAGCCATATATTATTTCAAAAGAAAGGGCTGATACAACAGATGAAAACATTGCGCAAAACAGGCGCCGAGTTTTCTTCTCATTTTCAGTTTAACCGTTGATTTCAGTAATTCTTATACCGAATTTGTCATCAATGACAACGATTTCGCCGTAAGCGATTATTTTGCCGTTTTTGATAACAGGGCTCGGATAACCGGCGTAAGTATTCAATTCAAGCAGAATTTTTTCGTGAATACTGCTGATTTCTTCCTCTGTATGGCAGCACGCGCCAAGCTGAATTGAAATATAATCTTCGTTTTCGTCGTAGCAGATGTCCGGCACATCAGGCTCATCAAGAATGCGCATTCCGAATTTCTCATCCATAACGACAATTTCACCATTGTGAATCACTCTGTTTTTGTAAACAAGATTCAGCGGGTCATAATACTTTTTGTCAAAAACAAGAATTTTGCCGGTTTCAAGCTTTACATTATCAGGGTTGAATCTTCCGAATTCAACAAACAGATTGTTCGCAATTTTCTTTGTATTAATTTCGCTTAAATACTGAAGTTCCGGCTCTTTCCAGTTAAAACCGAAAAAGCCAAGCGAACGGAGATTGTCCATAAAAAAGTCGCTGAGCTGAACATTCATCACGCCTTCCGTTTCACCTACGCGGAGACTGTAAGAAACAAGACAGCACATTTGATCGCGGCGCTGGTTCATTGTTGACGGGTTAAATTTTGCTTCGCTAAAATTTTTAGCTATTACAAGCCTCTGCTGTTCAGGCACATTTGCAAATTTTTCAGCGAATGCCTCGTTCAATAATTTGATAAAATCCTTAATATAGAATTCCCTCATAACATCAAGGTCAAAAGCCGTAATCAGCGGAAACTCTTTCGGGTTCTGCTTAATCAGAGCTTTGCCGATTTCTGGGTCAACCTCCACGACAAAGCCCGCATCATTATAGCTGTAATCAAAAATAAAGCATGAATGCGGAATTGAACGCTGGAATTCAGAATTTGTAAGCTGGTCAACGCCTGTCACAGAAATCTGGCAGGTTTCGTTACGGCGGCCCGCAAAGTTTGCCTCAAGCTTCTGACACAAATCAATAAAGAAAGTAGAAACAGCTATAAAATCTTCGCGGCCCCATTTGTCAGGCCTTGTAAAATCATAATGCTTTATCTTTATATCAGGGTAATCTGTGGCAAGCGTTGTGCATGACGGCGGAAGTTCTCCGCTCATAATGTTCTCAACTGCAACATCAAGTGCATGGGCAAGCGCTGGAATAATTGAAACATCAGGGCAGCCGTCACCGCATTCCCATTTGCTTACAGCCTTATCAGAAATGTTTATCTGCTCTGCAAGCTGCTTTTGGGTTAAGCCTTTTTTGGCTCTAAGTGCACTGATTAATCTGCCTGTTTTAATTGCATTCATATAATTCTCCAATTTCAGACTTTTCAGTCGGAAAAAACACCGCCGTTTAAGCATCAGGCGTGTTCTAAAACTGAATCAGCTGCGTGCTTTATACAGTTTTTGAACACGCCTGTTTTGTCAAGCTGCCGGCATGTTCACAATCTTTTCAATTGTGCAATACGGCAATTCCAAGTGAATTTGCTTTCCATTAAGCTCAAAACAAACGCTAAGCGTAACAAGACTGCTTATGTCGTTTTTAAAGCTTGCCGGGTCAGATTCCTTTATAAGCTTTTTCAGTTTATCCGAAATTTCAAGCATATCTGCTTCTCTACCCTTTTCACCTGCAATTTTGCAGATATTTGCAATTTCTTTAACCTGCAAATCCTTGTTTTCTTCCATCCATTCACGGTCACAAATGTCATCAACAAAAGCTTTGTGCACGTTTCTAATAAAGAACATATTAACGCTGTTAAAAGCTTCCGGCGTATATTCCGGCAATGCTCCTTCATACGGAATTACAACAAGCTCTTTTCCTTGCATCAGTTTTGCGCCGGCAGGAAGTTTTTCCAGAATGTTTCCATTCTCATCTCTAGTCAACATATTCTACTCCTTTAAACCCTCGGCGGTAACCGCCGAGCATGAAAATACATGGAGGTGTTTTTATCACCTCTCCTTATAAAAACCGCGTCTGCGGTGTTGCAAGCCTGGCCAGCCTTGTGATTTTAGTATCATACGCTTTCATAAAAAATTCACCCGACAGCCAGTGGAATTAAGTAGAATTCAGGGTAGAATCAAGAATTTTTATGCACTTTCACTGATAATTCTACCAGAACTAGCAGTAAAAGCACAGCTAGTTTTGCTTATCTGTCATCAAGTTCGATATAATCGTTCTGTGCAAGACTTTGACCTTCAAGAGGATTGCCGAATTCCTTGCAGAACTCTTGATATACTAATTTTGCGGTTTTATCTGTATAAACTCTTCTCATGCAGTTTTCTTGGTATGCACACTGACAGAGTGTTCTCTTAAAGTTGTCATCAAAGAGATATTTTAAAAAGACACCGCGTCTGCCAATAAAATCATTTTTACCGAGAATTTCAAAAAATCTACGAAGCTGGTTTCCGTTACAACGGACATAGCATTCATAAAATTTCTCATGACAGGAATTATAGACTTCCCCGCTGTTAGTATCTACGTTTTTAGCATAGTCACTGTAATTATGTTCAATGCAGCAAGGTAGAAAGTCTATAACTTCCTCACCATCACACAGCTTTTTTTCATCAGAATTCCATCTTTTTTTAGACTCTTCAAGGTAATCTTCCCAATGAGCTTTTGAAACCTGCTTCCATGAAGCATGACACTCCTGCATATCGCAGATAACTCCGTCTCTTCCTCTTGAAATGAAAGAATACTCAATAAAATCGCAGTCAAGATTTTCGTGACGGATAAACTGCTCCGTGAATGCTTTGCCGAACCGCCAGCAGATTTTTTCACGAAGCAGATTAACAATATTTCTGTAGGAATAATCGTATGCGTCTGACCATTTTTCGTAAAAACACATAAGATTAACCATGAGCACAAGATAACAGCTATCACATTCTTTTTTTGTATAAATCTGAGAGAGAAAACTGCTTGAGGGCGGCTCATCAGAGGCAAGATGTTCCTGTAACTGCCCACATAGCTTTTCAGGAATTTCTATTGTCAGACGGAAGCTGAGAATTAGCGGTGTTGAAAGTCCTTCTTCTATGTGGTCATAGCGGTACAAAATGCCCATTTGGTTCTCCTGATTCAGATTTCTATGCTGAAGATGCCTTAAAATTATACACTGGCTTTATGCGTTTTACTACTTCAACCGTAGGCTCAATCTTTTCCAAAATCTGCTCCATCGGCTTGTAAGCCATAGGGGACTCGTCTATTGTGGAAGCAACAACGCTTGAAGAATAAATACCTTCCATTTGTTTTTGGTATTCTTCCAGTGAGAACATCTCCTTTGCTTCGCCACGCTTGTAAAGCCGCCCTGCTCCGTGCGGTGCAGAACAGTTCCAGTCAGAATTGCCTTTGCCTGTGCATATCAAAGAACCGTCGCGCATATTCATCGGAATTATTACACGCTCGCCCTTTTGAGCAGAAATAGCACCTTTTCGCAGGATTTTGTTTTTTATGTCGATATAATTGTGGATTGTAGAAAATTCTTCCAACACATCCTGCTTTTTAATTTCGAGTCCTGTTTTTATCACGTCAAGCATTGCGCTGCGGTTCAGGGCAGCATATTTTTGAGCCAGTTCCATATCGTGCAGATAATGCGACAAATCATCGCCCTCTACATACGAAAGTTCTGTACTGCATGGAGCATGGTCAATTTCTGCAAGGACAGCTTCAAGATCAGCTTCCCTGCCCTCATTCTTGAGCTTTGTAATAATAGAACCGCGTTCCATTGTTCTGGCTTTTGTGTATTTTATGGCTATATCCTGATAGTAATCGCATACCTCTTTGCCCAAATGCCTTGAACCTGAGTGAATTACAAAATAAAAATTGCCGTCATCATCACGGTCAGCTTCTATAAAATGATTGCCGCCACCGAGCGAACCAAGCTGGAACTTTGCATTCTTTACATCAACAGGAGCAATAAATGCATTCCAGTCAATCTCTTTTGTAAATCTGTGCTCACGTGTTCTTCCGCTTTTACCAGATGGAATCTCCGAGTGGATTATCTGGTCGAGCTTTTCGAGAAGTTCCTGCAATGGAATTTTGGTAAAGCCTTTTTTTACGACAAGCACATCAACTCCACAACCAATGTCTATACCCACAAGGTTTGGCACGATTTTTCCCTCAACGGTCATCGTTGTACCTACAGTGCAGCCTTTTCCGGCATGTACATCTGGCATAATGCGCACTGACATATTGCGGCTCCAAACCATGTTCATCATCTGAAGAATTTGGGCATAAGCATCTGAATCGACATCATCTGTAAAAACTTTTGCGATGTTATAGCGTCCCTGAATTTCTATCATACCGGCGCCTCCCTTTTAAAGTGATAGACCAAATTCCCATATTCTCAGAACAAAAACAATAAAGCTGTAGTTTAATCTTTTGTTTCACAACTTAGCCGCTCCGAATATGCCTTTTTCAGCTTCAATTTATAAAGCAAGCCTCTTGGCTGGAACGCTGTAACAACTTTTTCTTCCGCAGAAAGAAGCACATATACTCCTACTTCATCAGCAATATTTCCAGTAAAACCATATTTTTGGGCAAAGTCATGTCCCTCTGGATAATAACACCAAACGTGCTGCTCTTTTAGGCATTTTCTAATTTTTTCTCTATCTGCATATCCACAGAGTAAGCCGCTGATACGAAGATCACCTAAATCATCAAAAAGGCAGCAAAAAAAATCAGCCTTTTTATTCACCAGAAAAAGCCATCTGCTATCCTTAACTTTATATTCATAAAGCTCATTACCAAAATCCTGAACTGGATAGGAATACTCAGAAAAATACCTATAAAACTTAAGAGAATCAATTTCATCAAACATTGCGTGTTTATAAGCAATTACATCTGGATCAAATTCATAATCCTCATAAGACACATCAAAAGGCGGAATAATTTTTGTCTGATCAAATTGTGATGATTTAGATTTGTTTAGAAAGCTAAAAATCTTTTCTTTCAGCCATTTCATAGTCTTTTCCTTATTTGTTGCAAAAGAATGAAATATAGCACATAGACAAGCTATATATCACTATTTAGCCTTAAAAAACCGTGCATTGCGCACATTTGCCAGTTCAAGTTTCCAGTATACTCCCTGAATCGGAGAATCCTCAAATTCAGTAAAAATCTTTTGCCATGTCTTCAATTTTGCCTCATGCTGTTTTTCGAGAGGTAGCTTCTTAAACTCATCATAATATCTATCCCAGTCTTCTTCGGGCAGCACAGGATAACCGCTCAAAATACAGCCCCATGAATCAAAATTGCTCAACAGCACAGAACCTTCCGGTAGTTCAAGCTCAACACAGACGCAACTTGTCCCTCTGGGAGCATGCCCGGATTGGCGCAAATCGGGTTTTACCATTAACGAGCTGTATCTGTACCAGCCCCAAAAAGGATAAGCCGCTCCATCAGGTCGCCTTATTCCGCGCAGATCCATCTGCTCTACCATCCAGTCATAAAGCGGAACAAACTCTTTAAGGATAAAATCATCGTCATTGTAAACAGCCCCATCATTGATGAGAACCTTTTCGGCAAGAAGCTTTTCGTATGTGTCAACAGGCATAATTGTATACAGTGTCA
>CAMJMF010000106.1 GCA_946406925.1 uncultured Spirochaetales bacterium
GAATCTATTGTTTATGTTCAGAATGTTCCGCGTCACTGTGTATTGAGAGATTTGTCTTTTTCTGGCACAAAACTTATTCTTGTCGGGCTCAAGGCATTTATCATCAAACAGATTGTGATGGTTCGTTTTGATTTTGACGATCCGCGTGAGACAATTTATGTGCGCGGCGTAGTAGTTGCTGTAGACGAGATAGAAGGCCGGAAAGATTTGGTTGTTGCACGCATTCTCTTTGACGAAAAATCTGTTCCTATGGCTTATAAGCTCCGCATCAACAACTATATTACAGATGTCCGCATAAACCAGCTTTCTGAAAATGAAGCTAATGTGAGCCTTGATTCTCTCAAATAAAAAGAAACGATTATGCAAAATCCACTTGATTCTGTTGTGTATATCACAATACCGGAAAATTTTACTGTTCCAGCAAATGCCTTTCAAATTGATGTGACAATTCCACTTCCTGTGCAGAAGACTGCCGGAATGGAAAATCAGTTTGATACATCATCTCTTTCATGGGAAATGATTCTGGCAGGTATATTAACGATTATGGCGTATGAAAAAGAAAATGTTCATTTGCCGTATTATCGTTCACTGCTAAAGGCTGTGCGCCCTGACATAAAAAAAGAACTGACTGAAGCCGCAATTCTAAAAGCCAGAAACGAAGATTACGATATTGCAGAAGAGATTTTTTCAGCTCTCCGCGGTTTTGACCCCGAAGATGTAGGTACTCTTGTTAATTCTGCTCTTTTTTATGATGAGCGCGGCTCGTCATACCGCAAATCAGGCTTGAGCGAAGATGCAGATGCCTGTGATGACCAGGCTTATACATATTACAGACAGGCAATGATGTCAGAAAACCCTGTACCGGACGCTTTTTTTAATGCGGGTTTTTTCTTTCTTAAGCAGAAAAACTTTGCCCGCGCAAAAGAAGTGCTTGAAACTTACCTTTCGCTTATTTCTTCTGTTGATGTAAAAGAGTTGTCTGAAAATGAAAGATACAAGCATGACCGCGCGGCTGAAATTGTGTCAGATATTTCTTCCAGAAATCTTGAAGACGAGCAGTTTAAGGCTGCATATGATTTTATCTCTATGGGCGAAGAAGAAAAGGGAATGGAGCAGATACGCCAGTTTCTTGAGAAAAACCCGAAAGTCTGGAACGCATGGTTTATGCTCGGCTGGGCATTAAGACGCCTTGAACGCTGGGAAGACGCAAAATCAGCCTTTAATCAGGCTATAGCATGCGGCGGTGAGAACACCGACACCTTTAATGAGCTTGCAATTTGTCTGCTTGAGCTTGGTGAAGTTGAAGAATCTAAAAAGCTTTTGCTGCGTGCATTGAGCCTTGAGCCTGACAACACAAAGATTATGTCAAATCTTGGCTATGTTTCAATGAAGAGCGGTGATATTGCTCAGGCTAGAAAATTTTTCCTTGCTGTGCTGGAATTTGACCCTGACGATGTGCTTGCAAAGCAGCTGCTTGAACAGCTTGAGAGCGGTTCTTTTTAAAAATCACGTTTTGTTATTTTATCTTATCAGTAATTTTAAGACTGTCGCCAATTTCTATGCCTTCTTTGGCAAACCAGCCTTGAGGCACTTCAAGGGCATAACGTACTTTTGTTGTGCTTGCTATGGTTTCCAGGCTGAGAGGCTGCATGTCAAAAATATCTCTGATTATTCCGTTTGAGTCTATGTAGGCAATAGAAAGCGGTGTAGGGGTGTTTTTCATCCAGAAGGTTAAAAGCTGCTCTTTTTCAAAAACAAAAAGCATGCCTGTGCCTTCAGGTATATTTTTACGGAACATAAAGCCGGTCTGCTGTTCTTCTGGCGTTATGGCAAGTTCTGCTTTAACTGTCTTTGTTTTGCCGTTCCGGCAGATAATCTGCAAAGAAACTGTGTCTTTCTTGTTTTCGCTGCAACTTAAAAAACAGGCTGCCGCAAAAAAAACAGCTGCAAGAACGGCAAACTTGTAACGGCTCATAGACTTTCCAGAAATCCTTTGCGGGTTAATTCTTCTGTAGATTTATTAACTTTTGAGGTGTTCTGAATTTCAGCAAAAACCTGTGTGTCTATAAACTTGAGCACGAGCGGGCGTTCAAGGCTGAGCGTTACTCTGTCATCTTTCCAGACTATTTTTTCAGGGTCAAGGCTTGTAGGCTCGCCGTATTTATCCTGCAGTGATTTAAATACCGAATAAAAATCAACACGGTCGCTGTCTAGCTTAAAAGTCATTGTGTAGAGTTTGTCTTTATAAAACTGAAACCAGCTTCTGTTTAAGAATGAAAGGCCTTCGCTTTCAATAAGAACTCTGTTTTGTGTAGGAAGAAGCGAAACATCTCTTTCGCCGCGGTAGCCGTAAAGGCTGTCTGCCTGAAGCATCTTTTTTACGTCGTCAATCGGCATTCCTAAAGAAATGTCGCGGTAAGCTACAGGAAGCGGCTCAGCCGGTTTTTCGTCTGTCTTTGATGAGTTTTTGCCTGTTCCTGTCTTAATAGAAATTTTGGCTTCTGCACCGTCTTCTGTAACACCTGCGGAAGCATCAATTTCAATTCCTTGTGCCACTAAAGGAAAGAGAGCAATTATAAAAAGAGAAACTAAAATATGCTTTTTAATAAAAAGAAAGTTCATACTCTGATTATCGGAGTTTAAAGCTTAAAAAGCAACATTTTTATAGTGAATATTACTTATTTTTTGTTGCTTTCTGCTTCCTGTAATAAGCCGCGTGCTTTATGATTTCAAGGCAGTTAGGAACATAAAGTCTGTTCTTGATTACCTTTACACGGTTTTCTTTTAAGAAAAGCTCAAGTATTGAGTATTGCTCTGCCGGCGGAATCGCGCACATATTTGCAAGTTCCTGCGGAGAAATATCAAGCTGCAGTGCAGTCGGTGTTGCTTCTGAAAGTGCAAGGCGCTGCTTTTCAATTTCAAGAGCGAGCATGTCATACAATTTGCCGAGCGGGTCAGTAAGTCTGGTGTTTGTAACCTGTCTGTACATAGACCAAAGGCGCTCTGCCAGTGTTGTTGTCAGTCTTGAGATCATCTGTGCCTGAGTTGAAACCATCTGATCAAAGTTCTTGCGGTTAATTACCATAAGCTTGCATCTTTCGTGTGCAATAGCAGATGCAGAGCGCGGCAGGTTCTCAAGAAGAGCCATTTCGCCGAAGAAGTCACCCTTCTTAAGCACAGCAAGCACAACTTCTTTGTTGTCAATAATCTTTGTAATCTTGACCTGACCTTCCTGAATTATGTACATATCCTGGCCCTTCTGATTTTCAGCAAAAACCATTGTTCCCTGCGGATATTCGCGGATCATTTCGTCTTTCGGTTCAAGATAAACTGCTTTAGAATGCTGCTGCAACACAACAAAGCGTTTCTTGGCTATTTCAGCCTGTCTGCCTGTCGGGTGTGTCTTTAAATACTGATAGTATGCATAAGTTGCGGCGTCTACTTCTTTTGCTTCATCGTAGTAAACTGCAACGTTAAAGAGCTGGTTTTCTGTGTTGTTTGATTCTTTCTGAAGAGCAAGCGCCAGAAGTGTCTCATTCATTTCGCGCATTCGTGCGGCAAATACGCGGATTATCTTAAGTGCGACAGGCGTGTTCTTTTCGATAAGCTCTGAATATTGGTCTCTGCGTACAGAAATAGCTACAAGGTCTGTAAGCGCAACAACAGATTCAATCTGGTTGTGGTTAGACATACAAGGAATAACGCCTACGAAATCGCCCGGACCTAAAATATTAGCTTTTGGAGCTGTTGCAAAATCAATCTCACGAATACATTGTGCTTCGCCACGTTGTATGATGAAAAATCGACTTGAATCAGGTTTGCCTTCTACGAGAATATAGGAACCTTTTCTGTAATTTACAAATGATAATTGAAGCACGTTTCTGTCCCTCTTAAAAACTTAGTATAAAAGTCATTATAGAGCTTTGTCAATCAAAGTTTTGTATTTTATTTTTCGGCATAATTTTATTCAATATAAATGATATTCGCTGATGTTTGTTTTGTTAACAGTGTCAAAGAAGACGCTCATGAGTCAAAACCTGTGCCTGTAAAGATTATTTCAGGCTCAAGTTCAAAACCGGTCTTTCGTTTTACCGCTTGGGTTATGTACAAAACAAGGTCGTGAATATCTTTTGCTGTGGCATTTCCTGTGTTTATTATGAAATTGCCGTGCCATGGCGCAACCTGCGCTCCGCCAATGCTGAAACCGCGTAAACCCGCCTCGTCGATTATCTTTCCTGAAGGGCTTCCAAAAGCGTGGTTGTTCTTAAAGACGCTGCCTGCAGACGGAAATTTAAAGTGCCCTTTGGTTTTTCTGTCTTCAACATAATGGCTGTTCTGCGCTTTTATCTGCTCTGCGCTGCCTTTTGAGCATTTCAGCGTTGCTTCAAGAATAATGTTCCCGCTGTTCTGAAAGGGCGACTTCTTATAAGCCCAATCCTGCTCGTTAAAGCGGTAGACGGCTGTTTTGCCGGTTTGGGTGTTAAGGTAAAGCACGCTTTCAAGAACATCAGAAATTGAGCGTTCGTAGCACCTTGCGTTCATGTAGACTGCGCCGCCTATAGTGCCTGGCAACCCTGAAAATGTTTCAAGCCCGCTTATGCTGTTTGCTTCACAAAAAGCAGCAAGGTTATCCATGAGCGTGCCTGAACCGCATTTTAAGAGCAGGCTGTCTCTGCTGACTGAATCAGCGGCAGTTGTGTCTATATGGTTGATTTTTTGCGTGCAGATTACGGCGCGGCTTATTCCGGCGTCGCTTACAACAAGGTTTGAGCCGCCGCCTAATACAAAAAAGCTCTGGCTGTTTTCTTTCAGGCACGTGGCAAGCTGTTCAAGTTCTTCTATTGTATGCGGTGCAAAAAATACGGCAGCATTTCCGCCGACTTTAAAAGTCGTGTGCTTTGACATTGGCTCGTCATATAGAATTTCAATATTCTTGTTGAAATTTTCTGCTATTTTCCGTAAAGTATTCATGATTTTCCGTACTTAATACCTGTTCGAAAACTCGGTTAGTTTTCGAACAGGTCTGCAATTTTTCAGGCTAAAGCCTTGCAAAATTGCGGCTGTCTAAAGTTCGTGTTCGGAAAACTGAAGTTTCCGAACACGTCTTTTATGCTGATATAATGAACAAATAACGGACAAGATTCAAGCCTTAGTTGAAACAGAGGTTCAATTTAACAGGAGTTTTTTATGAGCTTAAGACTTTATAACACAATGGGTCGTACAATGCAGGAATTCAAACCGATTACAGCCGGTCAGGTCGGTTTTTACGGTTGTGGTCCGACAGTCTACAATTACGCTCATATCGGAAATCTCAGAGCCTATGTTTTTCTTGATATTTTGGACAAGACACTGACTTTTCTCGGCTATAAAGTCAATCACGTTATGAACATTACCGATGTCGGCCACCTGACTGGTGACGCTGACGACGGCGAAGATAAAATGGTAAAGACTGCGGAAGAGCGTCATCAGAGTGTTCTGGAAGTTGCAAAGTTTTATACAGAAGCTTTCCACAAAGATATTGATGCTCTTAATATCCGCCGCCCAGACCACGAGTGCAAAGCTACAGAGCATATTGTAGAAATGATTGAGCTGATTAAAAAGCTTGAGGCAAACGGCCACACATACATGGCAGACGGCAATCTTTATTATGATATAACAACTTATCCTGATTACGGCAAGCTTGCAAGGCTTAACCTTGATGAGCTGAAAGCCGGCGCCGGACGCAGAGATGTTTCTGTAATTGATGCGAATAAACGCAACCCGAACGACTTTGTGCTTTGGTTTACTAAATCTAAATTTGAAAATCAGGCAATGACTTGGGATTCTCCATGGGGTCGCGGCTATCCGGGCTGGCATATTGAATGCTCCGCAATGAGCATGAAATATCTCGGCAAGCATTTTGACATTCACACAGGCGGCATCGACCACATTCCGGTTCACCATACAAACGAAATTGCGCAGAGTGAGGGCAGTTTTACTAAAGAAGAAGCTGTAAACGCAGACGGTTCAAAACGCCCTTGGGTAAATTACTGGCTTCATAATGAGTTTCTCATTCTTGAAGGCGGAAAAATGTCAAAGTCAAAGGGACATTTCATTACTCTGCTTGCCGAGCTTCCGCCTGAAAAAGGCTTTTCGCTCAAAGACAAAGGTTTTGAGCCGCTTGATTACAGATTTTTCCTGCTTGGCGGCCACTACAGAAAGCAGCTTGTTTTCAGTCTTGAAGCAATGGAAAGCGCAAAAGCCGGACGGGCTTCTCTCAACGAGAAAATTGCAAAACTGATTAATGAAGCAAATTCTAAAAAGCTTTGGGCAGAAATTCCTGAGCTTAAGGTTTCTGAATTAACAGAAGCAAACTTCAATGAAGTGCTTGCAAAACTTAATGACGAAAAGCTTGTAAAGCGTTCTGAAGAAGACAAAGGTTCTCTCCGTCTTTTCACCGAAGCTTTGGAAAATGACTTGAACACACCGAAAGCACTGGCTGCATTAAACGGCGAAATTGGCAGTGCTTCAAAGCGCAGCGCTGCCTTTGTTCTTGCCAATATATGGAAGATGGACACTGTTTTGTCGTTGAGCCTTATAGCAAGTGCGTTTGTGGTTCTTAAGAAACAGGCTGAAGAAGCTGAAAATCAGGCGGCTGCTTTGGCAAATGACCCTGAAGCTGCTGAGATTTCGGCACTTATTCAGGCGCGTGCAGATGCAAAAAAGAACAAAGATTTCACAAAAGCAGACGAAATCCGTAACCTATTGACCTCGAAAGGTATTATTCTTAAGGATACACCGCAGGGAACAACCTGGTTCAGATCTTAATATTCGATGTTATAAGATTATTCTACAGGATGTGTTCAGCATCCTGTTTTTTTTCGCCTGCGTCGGTATCTTATTTCAGTAAAATTTTTTGTTTTTCAATTTTTTGGAAAGTTATGCCTGTTATCTGCCGACATAGAAAAGAGGCTTTTTTTACTGAAAATAATTAGCACCGTCTTTGTTTAATTGATTAGAAAGATTAGATAAAGATTAAAAAAAAATTAAAATTGTTTGTAACGTAATGGGGGCAACCATTGTTTAATGATAGAAAGCTTGATTCAGAAACAACAGTGATTCGCGCTGGTAATGAATCAGATTTCAAGAAAATATATGATGCAACGATGCAGGTGCTCTTTAAGGTTGCCTATCGTGTTGTTGGAGATGAAGAAGCCGCAGAAGATTTGGTTCATGATTCTCTGATAAAGATGCACGAAAAGAATCTTGAGTTTCCGTCAATCGACGATGCAAAATATTGGTTAATTCGTGTAGTTAAGAATGCTTCTCTTAACTATGCAAAAAGAAAAGGCCGTGAACGGCGTGCTTATGAAAAGGCACTGCACGAAGACCGGCGGCAGGTTGATTCAGGTGAAACTGAATACCTGAAAAATGATTCACAGAAACGTGTGATGGCTGCGCTTGAAAAGCTTCCGCAGAACTTAAAAATGGTTCTTGTTTTGCGTGAATATGCGGAGCTCAACTACAAAGAAATCGGACGTGTTTTGGGAATCACTGAAGGAAACGTAAAAGTACGTGTTTTTAGAGCACGAGAACAGCTATCAAAGCTTATAGGAGAAGAGGATGTCTACTTGCCCTAATATGGAACTTCATTCAGCATTTGTTGATGGAGAAATTGCTAATCCATGGTACGATGAAATTAAAACTCACGTAGAGTCATGTCCTGATTGCAAGGCACATGTTGATCGCATTCAGTCAATTCGTGATGTTTTTGCTGCTGATTCTGCTGCTTTGACTCTTGAGAAAAGTGAACTTGATGCCAGCTATGAGCGTCTTCAGTCTAGATTGCGCTATAAGAAAGTTGCTGCAAGAACTTCTGGTGCATATACAGATTTTGCAAGAAAATTTGTTCCGTATGCTGCTGCAGCTGCATTCCTTGCCGCTGTAATTATGCCGGCTGCAAATATCCGTTCTCAGGTAAAACAGCATTTCAATGACATTGCACTTGTTCCTGTAACATCTTCAATTGAGTTGATTAATAAGACTGGAATTGCTGCAGATCAGAATGTGAATGTTTCGGCATTTCAGGTTGCAGATACAAACCGTACTGCTACTCCAGTACAGCCTGTTTCTTTGCATGTGTCAAACCTTACACAGGTTGATGTATTCAAACCGGAATTTTCAAATACAAAATCTTTGCCAATGAATATTAAACTTACGGATGTATCAGAACTTCCACTTATTGATTCAGAATCATATCAGAGTGCTGTATATCCGACTGTGGATTTTTATCGTTGAGTAATAAAAAATTTTCCTATCTAATTCGGAAATATCCGTTATTAAGAGCAGTACTATTGGTGTCATTCATCGGAGTGCTGCTTTTTTTAATGGCTATTATATCATCTACAAAAATAAAAGAACCTCAAATAACTGTTATTGATCCCAAAGTTGGAAATCCGGGTGATGTATTTTCGATTTATGGAAGCAATTTTGGAGACGAACAGACAGAAAGCTTTGTAGAAATAGGCGGACTGCGTATAACAGCTTCAAATTGCATTGAGTGGAGCGACCACAAAATAGTAATAACACTGCCGGCGAATGTCCGCGACGGGCTTGTGTACGTTGTTACACAGGGCGGCAGAAGCGAACCTAAGATTTTTACAAACAAGACGGTAGTGCCTGTAAAAGTTATTTCAGACCCGGCAACATCAATTCCTGCAATTTATGGAATAGAAGAAAAAAGCCAGTGCGTAGGCGGTCTGCTTTCCATTCATGGAAAGAACTTCGGGCTTATGCGCAATAATTCAAAAGTTTATTTCTCGTTCAAAAGTTCAGACATTTCTCAGAATGATGAAAAAATCTACTGCGAAAATGAAGACTATGAATATTGGAGTGACGAGCTTGTCCGCATAAGGGTTCCTGACGGAGCTTCTGACGGTTCTGTGTTTATAGAAACAGAAAAAGGCTCAAGCAACAATTATCCTTTTGAGCTGCAGAAAACTCTGGGGCGGAAAACTTTTTTGGATAAACGCACTTATGTTATTGATACTTCTGTTGAGCTTAGGGAAATTGTAACAGACAATGACGGGCTGATTTTCTTGAGAGTGCCCAAGCCTCCGGTTTTTGCCTCTCAGCCTGGTGTTGATGTTACAGCCGCTACCCACAAGCCTTCTATTGAAGAAATTGCAGGCACAATAGTTCACCAGTTTGACGGTGAGGAAATTAATGCTTCTGTTGTGGTTGAAAAATCTGATTCAAAAACAGAGCAGGTAATTCCAACTGCAAATGTTAATATTGGTCAGACATTCGTTGTTACAACTTCAGCCGTTTCCACAGAAATTAAGGAACAGCTTGTAAAGCCTTATTCTAAGAAAGACACAACATCAAAGATTCAGCAGGCTTCATCTGCTTCTTTAGATTCAATCAATGAACTTCTGAAAAATGAAAAAGTTGTCGCGCTTTCGCGTTCCATTATAGGCAAAACCACAAACCCGTATACAAAGGCGCATTTGATTTACAACTACATGGTAAAGAATTATACGGTGCTTTCAAGCGTGCGCTCGCCTGATGCTGCTGTTACAGATATGCTTGAAACAAAGCAGGGTGACGCATACGATTTTGCAATGCTTTATAATGCACTTCTTTTGGCAGGAAATGTGCTTGTAAGACCTTGCGCCGGCATTCTGGTTGATGCTGATTCAAGTTCAAGACCGCACTGGTGGAGTGAGTTCTATATTGAGTCTTTCGGCTGGGTGCCTGTTGATGTGGCTTTGGGCGCAGGGCTTCCGTTTGAGTGCTTTAAGAAGCAGACAAATGCAAAAGACTTTTACTTCGGCAATTTAGATGCTCAGCATATAACATTCTCAAGAGGCTATAACAAACTGCACCCGACAATCGCTTACAGCAAGATTGTCTGCCAACCTAAAACTTATGCGCTTCAGTCTATCTGGGAAGAAAGTTCCGACAAAGTTACAAGATATTCATCTTATTGGACAGCACCGAATGTAACAGGTGTATACTGATTAAACTTTTTGAAATATAATCGACCTATTCGAAAACTCGGTTAGTTTTCGAACAGGTCAGCAATTTTTCAGGCTAAAGCCTTGCAAA
>CAMJMF010000107.1 GCA_946406925.1 uncultured Spirochaetales bacterium
CAAGAATCAGAATACTTGGCGCCAAAGACAGAACCGTAAGCAGAAGCAGAACTTGCAGAGAAAAAGCAACTTCTTTGCCGGTTTCAGGCTGTCTTAGCTGCAAATCTACAAGAGGCACTGTAACAGGCGTCATATTCGGATCCATATTAGTTCTTCCAGTTGTTGAACCATCCGGGAAAGTTGACTGCGCTGAAACAAATGATACGCACATTGAAAACAACATTATTACAATAATTACTTTTTTCAAAAAAGCTGAATGGTTCATTGCTCGTCATCCTCTGTATTGTTATTGTCTCTAATCTGTTTTCTTGTCTGACGTATTGTCTCTGTTGCATTTTTAGCAGCAGTGTCAAAATAATCTTCGAATTCTTCGTTATCATCCGGTTCTTCTGTTTTTTGACCCGGTAAGAAAGCAGAGATAATCGACATAAAATCTTTTGGTTTTGCGGCGGGCTGATTTTCTGCAGCCAGATTCATTGTGTCTATAAGTTCTTTGTCATTGATTTCGCCGATAAGGTTTACTGAATTATCACCAGCACCTACAACAAATGCCTGTGTCGGTGTTGAAACAATGTACACAGATTTTCCCGGCGAAAGATTTACAGCAGCAACTTTTTTGAGATATGGTCCTGACTGAAAATTAGTTCTAGTAGATTTCTTTAAAAGCCATACAATACCGTAAATACATGCAATTACAAGAATTAAAACGAGAATTAGTTTTATGAACTGCCATGCATTATTAGTTTTTACATTTTGTTCGGCAGAAACTTCTGTATCAGAAGAAGGAATAATAAGCATCTGCTCTTCAGCGCGTACATCTGAAATTTTTTCTATTTCAGTACTTTCACTTTGAGCATAAAGAAAGGAAGCTGATACAATAAATATACCAGCAATAAACAGCCATATTTTTTTTGAGAAAATCGTATTGTCCCCCACCCGCTTTTTTAGATTTGCAAACCCCAATGCAAAAAGCTCACGTATAAAACTACGTGAGCTTATTATAAATCAAAAGCAAGTGAAAAGCAACACTAACTTTTCAGATTATTTCATTTCTGTAACACGTTCAACAGGTGAAAGAATCTCAGTTACGCGGACACCAAAGTTTTCATCGATAACTACGACTTCGCCTTTTGCAATCGGTTTATGGTTAACAAGAATATCAACCGGCTCACCAGCAAGTTTGTCGAGCTCGATGATTGTTCCTTCACCCATACCGAGGATTTCCTTGATCTGCTTTTTGGTACGTCCAAGTTCTACGGTCATTTCCATGAAAACATCCATGATCAAACCGATGTTTCCCTGTTCCATTGGATTTATACCATTCTGCAAACTAGGATACTGCAAAGGCTGAACATTTGGCATACCACCTACCATTTGACCACCCATGCCGTTCATATTCATACCCATGCCGTTCATATTCATGCCCATGCCATTCATATTCATTCCGCCCATGTTCATAGGATTTCCCATATTCATTGCTGTATTCTGATCAAAGCTCTCTCCCATAGGAGCACTATTTGCTGCAGGAATATCATTAATTGCTGCGCCTTCATTTGCTGCAGGCGGATTAAGTGCATTAGAGATATTGAATGCAACATTGTTTGATATAGCTTCCCATAATTGATATGTCTGACCATCAACAGTTAACGGGAATGTAAACAAGACGAAATCGCCTTGTGGATAACGTACCATTGCTTTTGCAACATGGATTGCTTCAGCAGGAACTGTGGCAAGACCAGGGAATTTTCCGGTTTTGCTCAATACACTTATTTCTGTGCCGCTGTGCTGTGAAACAATTTCAGAAATCACAGAAAGAGACATGTCGTCAAGTTCTGATATCTCTTCTTTGTTGATCAGACCTGCAAGTTTTTTTGCACAGTCCGGAGTCATCAAGAAAAGATGGTCGCCGGTCATGCTTTCTGAGAAATCAGCAGTAACAGCTACTACCATTTCCGGCAACAATTTCAACAATCCATCACGATTTAATACTTCTGCAGTTGGTTCTGCTACTGTAAAGTCTGCACCTGTCATAGTTGACAAACTAGACTTCAAACTTTCAGTTGTATCTTTTGCAAAATCAGCCAAAGGCTTTGTATCTATTTTTTTTGCAACCGAAGACGTTTGTGCAGCTGACCCCATCCCGCCCAGATCAACACCTGATAACAAGGCATCAATTTCGTCTTGAGAAATAGCACCATCACTCATACGATTCGTCTCCTTCAGTTAATTCTTCAAAGTCATCTTTTTCTGCCTGGTCTAACTTACCAAGAACCTGTACACCCATTTTCTTACCAATAACACCAGGCTGACACAGGAATTTCTTTACGTTACCGACACTCAAAGTAAGCGGATCACCCACTCTTACATTAGATAATCGGACAATATCGCCAACTCTTAAACTTAAAACATCACGAATCGGTAAATTTATTGAACCAATTTCAGCGACTACATCCATATCAACGTTGGCAAGCTTTTCTTTCAAGACGCCGAGGTATTGGGTAGTTGAACTTCTTCTAACAGAAGAAAACCAGAACTGAGATGAGAGTTTTGAAATAATAGGCTCAATTGTAATGTAAGGAATACAGAAGTTCATCATACCTTCTTCTTCACCTACTTTTGTTTCGAGCGTTACCAAAACAACCATTTCTGACGGCGGAACAATCTGCGCAAACTGCGGATTTGTTTCAATCTGACCGAGTCTTGGTCTTAAGTCAATAACCTGAGTCCAAGCTTCGCGCATATTTGCCAAAATTCTTACGATTATTCCTTCCATAACTGACTGTTCAATATCAGTTAAATCACGCTGTACTTTTGTACCCTGACCAGAGCCACCGAACAAGCGGTCAATCATTGAAAAGGTAATTGCCGGGTCTATTTCAAGAATGGCATTACCTTTCAATGGATCCATATTAATGACCGCAAGCGTTGTCGGTGTCGGAATAGAACGGATAAATTCCTCATAGGTGAGCTGATCAACAGACGCAACATGAACATGAACCATGCTTCGTAACTGAGCTGACAAACTTGTTGTTGTCAAACGTGCAAATGTTTCATGCATAATTGAAACTGTACGTATCTGCTCTTTTGAGAATTTGTCAGGACGCTTAAAGTCGTAAATCTTTATCTTTCTGGTGTCACTGACAGGTCTAAAATCTTCCTGCTCAGTTTCACCAGAGCTGATTGCTGTGAGAAGTTGGTCAATCTCATCCTGTGACAGAACTTCGTTCATACTAATCCCTTATAACAACCTACTGTGCAATAACTTCAAGGTTCATAAATTTTACGTCCTTGATTTTCGAATCCATCAGAATATCATCATTAATAGAGTTACGAATTTCAATCTGCAATTCGCGCTCATTCTGTGGCTTCAATTGTGAAGCTGATTTCTGAGTAAAATAACGGCGGATGAAGTCTTTAATTTCAACCTGGCGCTGTGTAATTTCAGTAGATGCCTGTTTGTCATCTTTTTTGTAACCGAAAACTACATCAACAATAACAGTTGCCGGTTCTGCATCGCTTGTCTTTGTGCGGATAGAACCGATTGACTGATACCAGTCAAGAGCTTCACGCGATTTCTTATAATCATCAGAAATCGGTATTGCAGCCTGAGTAGGGTTATTCTTATTCATAATTTTCATTGTGATGACACAAACAGTTACGATAAGAATGATTGCTGCAACAACAATTGCTACCCATTTTAAGATCGATGGGAGAATTCCACCAAAACCACCAGAACCTTTTCCAGATTCTTCAGAAGTTTCTTCACCATCAATGTTCAAATCATCATCATCTGCCATAGCTAACCTTCCTCAAGCTTATAAAATAGTATCATTAAAAATGCCCATCGTCCAGTATTATAATATCTACACGACGGTTATACGCCTGACCTTCAGGTGTATCATTTGAATATTTCGGCTGAGTATCTGCATAACCAGCCACTGAAAAACGATGCTCTTCAGCACCAAAATCAGTTAAATAATGCAATACGTTTGTTGCACGAGCTGTTGAAAGCTCCCAGTTTGAAGGCCACTTTGATGCATCTGGTGCAACATTGTCTGTATGGCCCTCTATTCTAAAACGGCGGTTTTCAAGACCTTCTTGAGCTAAAAAATACTGCGCAAGTCTCAATAACGAATCTCTAGCCTGTTCCATATCAAGTGTTGCACTGCCCGGTGCAAAGAATGAATCTGAAGCAAGGCTTATAACAAGACCACGTTCATCGCTCGTAATAGAAATTCTATTTGACTTTACGTCAGGAGCAAAAAGGCTTACAGCTCTTTTTACAGCCAGACCCAAAGACTTACCTTTTTCCATAGAAGGCATTGAATTGATTGTATTACCCAAATCAGCCAGACGTCCTGAAGACAATGACTGACCGCCTGATGTAGGATCTCCGCTTAATGTTGCAATCATCTGATTTACCTCGACGATGTCTATTTCCGTCGGGTTGTACAACATAACGAAGAAGCACAACATGAGCGTAATCATGTCACCATAAGTCGTCAACCATGATTGTGAAGGCGGCTTAGGCTCTTTTTTTTGTCTCTTTGCCATTCAATTAGTCCTTCAAAACTTCTGATTCAATAACTTTCCTTGAAACAGGATCAAGATATGTAAGAAGTTTCATAGCAAGAATACGCGGGTTATCACCTGCCTGAATTGAAAGAACGCCTTCAATAATCATTTCTTTTACAACCATTTCCTGGCTGTTTTGTAATTGCAATTTTGTTGAGAACGGGGTCATGAACATGTTGGCAATAAAAGAACCGTACAATGTAGTCATCAAAGCGATAGCCATGTTAGGACCAAGTGAAGACTTATCTTCGAGGTTTCGAAGCATACCAATAAGACCGATAACCGTACCCATCATACCATAACCAGGACCGAGGCCTGCCCATGTGTTCATAACACTAATCCACTGAATGTGGCGTGATTCTATCTGACCCATCTCGTTTTCAAGAATACCGCGGATAACGTTTCCGTCTGTACCGTCAACTACAAGGCGGAGACCGGTTTTCATGAACTCATCATCAAGATCTTCAAGTCCTTCTTCCAAAGCAAGAATACCTTCACGGCGTGCTTTTTCAGAGAGCGTAACCATGCTCTGTACCAATGTCTTTTCATTGAAATCAGGAATCTTAAATGTTTTTCCGATAACACCCCAAACGCCCATTACATACTTCATTGGATATGCGATACACAAAGCAGCGTACGAACCAATAACAGTAAAAATGAATGATGGAAGGTCCAAGATACCAGGTATTGTACCACCTGATGTCAAAACTGACATGACGACAGCTGCAAGACCGCCAACAATACCAATGATTGTCATTATATCCATAAAAAGCCCCACTCCCCTTTGGAAAGTTTTTCTTAAGAAATTTAAGAAAGCTATTCAAAGTGTTGAAAAGTTGAAAAACATTTGTTTAATAACTTTTCTGATATATTATTTTTACGGTACATAATAAAAAACAGTTTAGTCTTTTATTGTTCCGTTTATTCTTCATTTTTAAAACCACCGATTAAGCGGCGGTATGCAATTATTTTTTCAATAATCTCTTCGGGTTTTTCTTTAACCACAAGTTTTTGTCCGGAAAGCATTATCAATGTAACGTCTGGATTAGATTCCATTCTTTCTATTTGATGTGGATTTAACCAATATGCAGTGCCATCAAATCTTGTCACTTCAATCATAATACTTCCATTTTGAATGCTAAACCATTGTCAGTCAAGGGGGTTAATACATTCTTCCAATTAATTAAAACAATCAAAAAAATACAGAGAACCGGCCCGTCCGGAAACTCCTTCAGCTTCCGGACATGCCTAAAACTATTCTCTGCATTATTTATCGGTTATCCACGGCTAATTATTAGCGTTTCAAACTCAAAACAGTTTCAAGAAGTGTATCTGAAGTCTGAATTGTCTTTGAGTTTGCCTGGAAACCACGCTGTGTAACAATCATGTCTGTAAACTGCTCTGTAAGGTCTACGTTAGACATTTCAAGTGCACCAGAAAGCAAAGAGCCTTTGCCTGCTACACCGGCAACATTGATGTTTGCAAGACCAGAGTTGTTAGACTGAACATAAGTGTTGTCACCGGCTTTTTCAAGACCGCCCTGGTTTGTAAAGCTTGCCATTGCAATCTGTCCAAGAACGCGGTTTGTACCGTTTGAATAAACACCTGTGATTACACCGCTGTTGTCAATCTTGAAGTTATCAAGATAACCCATTGTGTAGCCGTCCTGGTAGAAAGCCTTTGTAGAGCTGTCTGAAGCATACTGAGTAATTGTGTTCAGCTGGCTTCCAATCTGACCAAGGTTGATATTGAATGTCTGGCGTGTAAGTTCACCGTCAGCAGCTGCTGTTGTCTGTGGAACATTGAATGATGTCTGAAGAAGAATATTTCCTGTTTCAGCACTTACATTTCCAGCAGAGTCAGTAACAGAAAGCAAAGTTCCGTTATTGTCAAAGTTTACGATGAATGTATTGCCCTGACCGTCAGTTCCGCCCAAGCCAACACGTGTCTGTGTTTCGTCAGCCAAATCCGGGTCAATCAAAACTGTTGCTTCCCACTGGTTTGGAACGCCAGGTACGCGTGCAAATGATACATTAAGGTTGTGTTCGTTACCGAATGTATCGTAAATCTTGAATTCTGTAGACCATGTGCCTTTAGCAATTTCTGCTTCGTTTGCACCTTCAGCAATTTCAGGTGTGTTTTTGTTCAAGTTACAGGCAAAGTTTACGTTTTCAGTTGCTTTTGCCGGGTCTTTTGAACCAACAGGAATTACCAGGTCTTCTGTATAACCTGCTGTGTTGATTACCATTTCGCCGTTGAGTTCACGTGCCATATAGCCCTGAACACGAAGACCGTTAGCAGGATTTACAAGAGTTCCGTCTTTATCAAGACCGAATGTACCGGCACGTGTAAAGAATGTCTCTTCACCGTTTTTCAAGATAAAGAAACCGTTGCCCTGAATGGCAATATCAGTAGAAACGCCTGTTGTCTGCAAGTTGCCCTGTGTAAAGATTGTATCAATACTTGCAACTGTAACACCAAGACCTACTTCTTTTGGGTTTACACCACCAACTTCGTTTGTTGGTTTTGCAGCACCAGAAAGCTGCTGTGAAATCATGTCCTGGAAATTAACACGACCGCGTTTGAAACCAGTAGTATTTACGTTCGAAACGTTGTTACCGATTACATCCATTCTTGTCTGATGATTTTGCATACCGGAAACACCGGCATAAAGTGAACGCATCATATCTTTACCCTCTTAATTGCCATATATCTTGTTTATTTGCTCCATGCTGTACGGCATGCCATTTACGATTAACTGAGGATTTTCACCTCTTGTTACAGCCTGAACCTGACCAGTAACAACATTTTCACCAACAGTAAGCTCAACAGTCTTACCGATTGTTGACACTGCTTCAGAACCAGAAAGCATGCTTGCAAGTTTAGTAAACCCAGTACTCATGTTTGTCATCTGTTCAAGGCTTGAGAACTGTGCCATCTGTGCAATAAATTCTGTATTCTCCATAGGAGATGTCGGATCCTGATTTGAAAGCTGTGTAATAAGCAGCTTAAGGAAGTCATCTTTACCTAATTCCTGACTTGCTACGCGACCATTTGCAGCAGCGTTCTTTGCATTCTGTGTATTAACAGCCTGCTGAACTACAGCCTGGTCCTGTGCACTCATTGCTGTATTAATTTGCATTAAATTCTCCTAATTTTTGCCTTACTAGACAACCATATTTACTGAAGTCAAGCCAAAATAACCTTCAGGCATGTCTTCCGCACCAGCTGCAAGCGGCATCGAATCAGCATAATCAAAACCACGCGGATTCTTGCCCTGCTCTGCCTCATCATGTCTACCCTCTGATTCACCACTGCCGTTCCATGCAAGCTCAAATCCTGCATTTTCAAAGCCGGAACTCAAAAAAGCCTGTCTGAGGCTTTCAATGTTGTTCTTGAAAGCACTATAAGCTTCTTCACTAGACACGATAATTTTACCGGTAATTAACTTGTCGGATAATTCAAGTTTAATCTTAACATTTCCAAGTTCTTCTGGATGCAAAACCAAATTGATAGTACCCGACTTATTATCACGTAATGTAATAAGTCCTGTTTTAACAAATTCGCCTGCATTGTTTCTAATTTCGCTTGAAAGCATAGAAGCAAATGCGGCTTTTGAACCTTCCTGAACTGGAACACCTTCCTGAACCTGTGCAAGATCCTGAGCCTGCGGATTAGCAAGATTCAGCTGCATTTCAGCGGTACCGTTCTCGTCATAAGAAACGCTTGTCACCAGTCCGCTTGATTTATCGTTTTCAGCAGCATGTGTTCTTTCGTCTATTACCTCAATAAGAGGAGCTTCCTTTTTTTTGGCAGCTGAACTATGAACCATTGTGTCTGCTGCAAGCTCATCGTCTATTTTAGCGACGTCTTTTGCTTTTTCAGCCTGCACATTTGAGAAAACAGCCGCAGCTTCATTGTTTTTTGCGCTTTTCTTAGAAGACTTTTTAACAAGCCCGTCAGCACCGTTCTCGTCTTCAGCAGCTTCTGCAACAGCTTCTGCGTTCTCTTCTTCCAGAAGAACCGGCTCCATGACATTCTCAACAAAAAGTTCTTTCGATTTTTTGCCTTCGATTTTTTCTCCAGCCATGTCTTCAATCTCAAGATTTTCAGTAACAAGAGCGAGAGTTTCTTCTGATTCGATGTTTTCTACATCTACAGCTTCAGCAAGAGCAACTTTTTCTTCAGTTTTGTTTTCTTCAGAAACAGCAACTTTTTCTTCGGCGTTGTTCTCTGTCTTTGCAGACTGGGCAGCAGTTTCTTCAGTTTTATCTGATTCAGAAACCATCTGCTTTATTTTTGAATCATCAGCCGAAACACTTTCCTGTTGTTTCTCAACCGGCTTTTCATACGGCTTTTCCTGAGGTTTAGTGTATTCAGCAGAATTTTGTACACCATCCGTGGCTTTCATTGCATTATCCAGTACGCGACTGAATGATGTATCGCCCTGCATCGTGCCTGTAAATCCAAGAGCTGCTTTAGATGAAGCGGCAAGTGTTTCCATACCGTCAAGGCGAATAGCTATGGCCTCCATCGGCATACCTCCATACTTTTCTGTTTAATGCTCTTATTGATTTTCGGAAAACAAAAACGACACTTTAGAAAAATGCAGATAAAAAATTGCTATAAAAAGAAATAGAAAAAGAAAATAAAAAAAGCCGGTGATATACCACCGGCATTTAAAGAGACTGTCATTCTAGAGACTGCCGCATAATTAAGCATTGCGGCAATGACATTCGTTGTTTGAAAAATTCTAACTAAAAGACTATTCCAATGTAACTGGTTTTGTAGTCATCTTGCGCTGGAGAGTAGCAGCTCTGTCAGAAGGCATAAGAGAAAGCCAGTACGGAACCATCGAGTTCTTGCCCTCTTCTTCTGCAATTTCATCAACACGGCGCAGAACATCAATTGCAAGCTGGTCTTCCATTTCAAGAAGAATACCTACAGCAGCTTCAGGGCGCATACCGTTAAGCTCAGCGGCAATTGCTCTGTAATTAAGTTCTTTGTCTTCGTACTTTTTCGTAATCTTCTCAAAAGTAGCCTCACGCTCTTCCTGAGAAATCTTCCGTTCGTCAAGTTCCTGTGCAATCTGCTGATACTCGGCTTCTTTTACCTGAATATCAGACTCTCTCTTGTCAAGTTCCTGTGAACGCAGATTCAAAGCTTCAAGCCGTTTTGCAAATCTGTCTGCCTCAAGGTCTGCTTCCTGTTCAGGCGAATAGTTTACAGCAGAAACAGAAGTCTGCGGCTGTAATCCGACAAGGCGGTAAACCGGCTCAAAAAACTTCTTGGCCTGAATTACACCTAAATAATCAAACCAGAATAAGCCAAGAAAGACCAAAATGATAATCAATAAAAGCAACACAATAGTCTTGCCGATTGTTCCTTTTGCTGACACGTTTTACC
>CAMJMF010000108.1 GCA_946406925.1 uncultured Spirochaetales bacterium
GACGGCTTTATGTTCTCTATGGACGATTACGGCACAGGCTATTCAAATGTAAGCTCTGTATTCTCGCTTGATTTGGACGTTATAAAAATTGACAAAAGCCTTTTGTGGAACGCCAGAAAAAATGAACGTGGCATGATAATTCTTGAAAATACAATCCGCATGATTCAGCTGATGAAAAAGAAGATTCTTGTTGAAGGCGTTGAAACAAGTGCCCAGCTGGAGCTGCTCAAATGCCTGAATGTAGACTATCTGCAGGGCTTTTACTTCTCAAGACCAATCCCAAAAGACGAGTTCATCAATCTTATAAGCGCCCCAACTCCAGAAGAAAACTAAAACACGTTCGCACTTGCAGCCACATTGCCGGGAGGGTGATTCCCGGCTTTTGGGCTGTTACATCAGGGCGTCAGAAATTTTTTCTGCAACTTGTTCGTTTGCAGAGGCATTTGTATCAATTTCGTCAATTGCGTTGCGGATGTTGGCAAGCAGGCCTTCAAGAGTGCTGACTTTCACTTTGAGCTGCTCTGTGCCGTTAGAAATGTTCTGCAAAACCGAATTCTGGCGGATGATTTCTTCTGCAACACCTTCTGCGAGGCGTGTGTTTTCAGATGAATCATCAACAATATGAGTTATAGCCTGCATTACGTCTTGAGTGCCGGTATCAATTTCGGAAATGCCTGCAAGAATTTCTTCCATAACATGGATTGTATTCCGAAGTTCCTGGGTAGTTGTTTTTGTATATTCTGAGAAAGAAGTTACAGATTCCGTAGTGGTGTTTACAATCTCGGCGTTTGTGCTCAAAGTTTCTGTGATTTTCTGCGCATTTTTGGAAGTTTCCTCAGAAAGTTTTCTGATTTCCTGCGCAATTACAGAAAAGCCCTTGCCGAGAGTGCCTGCGTGGGCAGCTTCAATAGAAGCGTTCATTGCAAGCAGACCTGTCTGCGATGCAATCTGATTTACCGCATCAACAAAAGCAGAAACTTTAACCGAAGATTCCTTTACAAGTCCGACATCATCAACAAGACGCTGCAAAAGAAGCATCTGCGAATCAAGATTATGCACAAGTTTGTCCATTCCGGCTCTTTGCTGTGTAGCAATATCGCTAATATTGGTAAGACTTGCAGACATTTGGGTAAGTGCGGCAGAGGTTCGGGTGATTTCCATGCTCTGCTCATGCACACCAGTTTTCATTTTTTCCGCTTTGTCGTTGATTTGAACACTTGCGTCTTTTACAGATACAGCCTCTGAACTTAGCGAAACAGTTTCCTGGTTTATGTAGGCATAAAGTTTGTCTATTTCTTCTACGCTTTCTGCGGCTTTTTCAGTAGATGCAGAAAGCAGCTTGCCGATGTTAAGACCTTCTTTTGTCTCATTGATTACAGCGGAAATTTTTTCATAAGCCGCAGAGGTCTGTTTTTCGTTTTCAATAGCGCGGCTTACAACCTTTCTTGTAAATCTGTCATAAAGCAGAATACAAATATTTGTGGTAAAAATGCCGAGCGAACAGATAATTATGTTCATCATTGCAGCCTGAAAGCCGGTTTCATACAGCGGTCCGTAAATCAATAAATTTGCTGCTACCCAAAGCGCAAGAGAAAACAAAAAGAAGCTGTACATCTGTTTGCGGCGCAGAGAAACTACAAAATTGCACACAGACATTACGGCTATAAAGCATGAGTCGCGGTAGGGCAGAAAGTTTGTATTCTTAAAAGGCGCGCCAAAGCAGACAACAGCCGTAAGAATGGCAATGGCGGCGGTAGTAATCCACGCACCTCTGTGAACGTGCCCTTTCTTTATCATCATAATGGAAGTAGTAAAAAACGCAGAAAGCACAACACCGCCTGCACCAATTACAGGCAGCTTAAAAAGAAAAAGCACAATTCCAAAAATTGTGAACAAAACCGTAAAAATGAGGTTAGAGCCTGTAACAAGAGAAAGCTGTTCCTGTTCACGCACAGGAAGTGAATCGAAAACATCTTCAGGCGGATAGAATTTTTGATTGAAGTTTGATGACGCCATAATTAATCCTTTGAAACTAAAATTGATGTGCCGATAAAATCTCCAAAATCTTTAATTTTAGAGATTCCCTATATTAAAGGTTTTTTATGGTGTTTGTAAAGGGCAAAAAACTAGCGTAATTTAATCCTTACGTAGAAGCCGCTTTCTTCTTTATGATGAATGACGCCGCCGTTTTTGAGCATTACGCGCAGACTTGCCGGGTTGTCAAGATTGCAGTGAAGATATAATTCGTTTTCTGGTATAATTTTACGTGCTTCTTCAATTAAAAGACGGAGACCTTCTGAGCAGTAACCGCGTCCTCTGTATTCTTTTTTGATGAACTGACCGACGTGGCCGCTTCCGTTTTCTAAAGACGGAACAAGATAATGCCGCAAACGGAATTCGCCCACAATTTGGTGAAAGGCGCGGTCTTCTTGGCCTTCATCACTCCAAAGAAAATAGAACGTTTCTGGCACAAAGTCTTTTGGTAGAAATTTGCCCTGAGACCAGCATATCATCCGGGGCAGAACAACAGACTTGAACATTTCAAACGAGATACCTGAAAAATCATTAATGAAGCCGTTTTCATCAGCCGGCGCTTCTGCCACAAAACGGTGTTCTTTTTCTATGTCTTCAAAATTTGCAGGTTTCAGATAAAGCATTGCGGCTCCTATAAACGCACTATACCAGTTCAGCTATTCTTTAGCAACGCAAGCTTGAAACACAGGCATTATAGCCTCCGCGTTTTTCAGGGGGATTTTTCGGCAACTTAGGAACGGGGTGCGGTAACATGCGCAAAACGGCATTTCCTTATGCTTCCGGCTGATATATATTCACGTTCGGAGGCTGAAATGAAAAACAGCAAAACTTTTAAGTATGTAATGTATGTAACTCTGGTTCACTGCCTGACTTATTTTCTCTGCGGTGTAATTTTTTCAAATCTGATGAACTACAGCTGGTGGTGGCAGCAGCCTGGAGTCAGTGATTATTTCAGGGATTATGGAGGAACAGCTAATGCCCTTGGCCCCTTTGTTCAAGTTATAAGGGGGCTCTTATTTGCCTTTATTCTTCTTCCATTCAGAGATTTTTTTAAAGCTAAAAAAAACGGCTGGCTTTTTCTCTGGCTTTTATTCCTTGGAATCGGAATTATCGGGCCAATGTCTGCAGCACCGTCTTCAATTGAAGGCGTAATTTATTCTAAACTTCCGCTTGCCTTTCATTTTATAGGCTTGCCTGAAGTAACGATACAGACATTACTCTTCAGCATTTTTGTGTGCAGATATTTGAATATGACTGAAGAAGAAAGGAGAAAATCAATTCTTCAAAGACCATTTGTTCTGGCAGTAATTCTTGCAGTCGGAATATTTTTTGTATATACAATTGTTTCAATCATTTTTGCAATTGTTCAGAAAGTTGAGATAAATACACAGGACGCAGAACTCAAAAACATGCTGCAGTTTTACCTTATGATGCTTATTGTTTTTGTTATGACTTTAATTACAAAGCCAAATCTGATTATAAGAACGATTATTCTGTATGCCGTTTCTGTAATAGCTTTCATCTTCTATCAGGGAGTTATTCTTAAGGATTTGAATCTGATTTATGATTTTGCAGCACCTGTTTTACCGAGTCTGATTTATTATTGGATCGGCTCTCTGCGGGAAAAATCTTACCAGAAAGCAAAAAACATTGATATAATAGAAGAATGAAGATAATTATTCAGACTGACGCTTCAGTTCAGGAAACAACTTTGAATATTATGTGCAAAGAAATTACGCCTGAACTTGAGCGTTTAGTTGAAGCCCTGCGGCTTTCAGACAAAAAACTCTCGGTAAAAGTAAACGGCGAAGTTCATCTAATTGATTTGAAATCCATTTTGTATGTTGAAACAGTTGAGCGCTGCACCTTCATTTATACGGACGACGGCGCTTTTGAAAGTCCGCTCCGCCTGTATGAGCTTGAATCTATGCTGGCAGAACATAATTTTATACGCATAAATAAATCTACACTTTTGAATATGAACAAAATTGAGAGCCTCAAGTCTGACATTGACAGGCGTATCCGTGTAACGCTGAAAAACGGCTACCGGCTGATAATTTCACGTGCGTATGCAGAAGATTTTAAGGCTAAGCTTGGAGTGCAGGGGGCATAAAATGAAAAAGAGACTTATATCATTTATAGAAAACTTTTTAGAAACTTATGCGGTGATTGTTCTAATTTTTACAGTGCTGACTGCCACCCTCGGAAAAGAGTCGGGTAATGTTTCAAAGCTTTTTCTGCTGGGCAGTGAGGGCATTGCCATAAAAACCCTTGTACAGCTTTTTGCCTTTACGTTTGTAATCTGCTTTTTGAAGCTGATTTTTATAACAGATGCGGTTTTCAAAAAAATGGAAACTGTTGTAAGAATTGTGCTTTTCTTTATTCTGACAGGAGTAAGCCTTGCTATTTTTACGCTTTGCTTCAAATGGACTACGAATGTTCCGCAATATTGGCTTTTGGTTTTTGTCAGCTATATAGTGAGCTCTGTTGTAAGCTTTTTTATCTGGAACATGCTTTACAAAAAAGAAGATGAAAAGCTGAATAATGCACTTGAAGCTATGAAAAGCCGGAATAAAAGCACTGAATAAGCTATATTCTTGTTTTAGTTCCTCAATTCACGTTGAGATCGGTGTCCGTTGATTTTCTGAAAAAGAAACTGATACAGCTTTATAATGTTGCCTACCAAAACGGCGGCTATAATGCTTCCTTCGCGGACGCCTTTCAGTTCACGCAGGAAAACAAGGCATATAACCGCAGAAGCTGCAATGTAGAAAATGTCAAAGAAAATCTTGATGTTCTCATAACGTCTGCCGGTAACTGTGCTGATGGCGCGGTTCATGGCTTCGCCCGGAAGCATAGCAACATTTCCTTTTAGCTGAATCCATATTCCAAAAGCAAGAACAATGCAGCCGAGGAACATGTAAAAAAGCTGCCAGCCGTAATTCTTTACTTCCAGCGATTTTATCAAAAAGCATGAGAGGTTTGTCAGATAGCCGTAAACAAATGCCAGCACAGTCTGAATGACAATCTCAAGCGGCTTGCAGTTTTTGCGGAGCAGCGCAATCTGCACAGAAATCTGAATAACGCTCAAAACATTCAGCCAGCCGCCAAAAGACAAAGCTGTAAAAATCAAAGAAACAGAATACGGAAGCGATGCCACCGGCGATGTTCCAAGCCCTGCCTTTGTAGAGAATGCCACACCCATAGAAGCAATAAAAAGCCCGATTAAGAAGAGCGCATAGCGGAAGACAATGTTCTTTTCAGATTCCATTACATAATCACCTTATTGTAATGATTATGTAATAACACATGGTTGTCAAGCAAACTGAAAAGCTATTGCTTTGCTGCTTCAGCTAAAGCCTTGTTGACCGCATTCTTTATGACATTGCTGGAAACGGTAGCACCGCTTACAGCATCTACATCATAAGTGTTTTGGGCTGCCATTTGTTCAACAATTACTTCTGCCGGGTGGCCAAGCCCGCAGTTGTGGCGGACAAGGTCAACCGACTTAATCTTGTGGTCTTCAACTAAAACAGCAACATCTACAACAACAGGTCCGAGCTCGCTGTGCCCTGTGTATGTGCCGTTCTGCACAAGAGCCATGTCAATTTCAGCGTTTTCAATTTTTGCAAGACTTTTCCTGACAGAGGCTGAAAAACACAGAAAAGCAATCAACGCAAGAACAATAATTCCGGCAAAAATGAGAAGGGCTTTTTTCATTGTTTTAATTCCGCAAGAATAGGCTCAATGTATTTTTTGTCAGAAGCGTCATAAGAATGAGAAATCATCTCTGCCATTTTCTTTTCGTCTTCTGTTATGTCTTTTTTTGCAAGAATGGTTTTAACAAACATTTTCATTGCAAGCTTTGATGGAAGTGACATTTTTTCGTAGTTAAAACCGCCCGGACAATAGAATGACTTTACCCCAGACCATTCTGCACCTGAGAAGATTCTTTCCATTGCGACAGGAATATCAGGGCTGTCGGCAGGGCTTCCGCCTACAACAAAAACAATAAGCTTTTTGCCGGCAGTAGCAAGCGCCGGAACCTGATTCTTGAACCATGCAAGCTTTGTAACTCCGCCAGCCATGCACCAGCCGCCGAACACGACAGCGTCATATTCGCTGAGGTTTTTTTTAGAAGCTTCTTTAAGTTCTACGCACTCACAGCTGAGGGCTTCGCTGATCCATTCAGCGTATCTTTTTGTAAATCCAGTCTTGCTGTTGTAAATAACGATTGTCTTCATTTGTCATACTCCTTAATCAGGTTTTTTTCCATTCTGGAAATTATTCTATATACATTCCGGATTTCTTCCTCAGAAATGCCGTCATACAATAGCCGCATAAATTCCTTTTCTTTTTGTGTGTACTTTTTTGCAAGGTCTCTTGTTTTTTGTGTCAGATAAATCCGCTGCTTGCGCCTGTCGTTTTCGTCCGGCTCAAAGACTATCATTTCTTTTTTTGACAGGCCGTTCAGAATCTCTTTCACATTCTGGCGCGAGCAGCCCATTGTTTCGGCAAGTTCATTAGCGGTAGGCGCGTTGCCGGCGTAAAGGTTTATGCACGCCAAAAGGAAAAACTGTTTGCAGGTGATTTCATCATAAAATGCATCACCAGCCGCCTGAAGCCGGTTCATGAATGCAAACAGCAGCCCGAACAAACCATTCTGCGGCGGCATAATTTCTAGAATCTGTTCATTTGTTATGCTCATATGTGCAATATATTGCACATTTTGATTATTGTCAAATATTAAGTGAACGTGATAACATAAATAAATGTTTAAATTAAATAATACATATCCGCTGACAAAAATACTCGATTTTAATATTCAATATGTTTCGCTGATTTCAAAATATCAAGGAAAGTGGGTTATCTGCCATCTTAAAGAAAGCGATAAATGGGATTGTCCCGGCGGCAAGATAGAGCCTGGCGAAACGCCGCTACAGGCAGCAAAAAGAGAACTATACGAAGAGACAGGTGCAGTTCAGGCAGATTATTATCCTCTTTATATTTATGAGATTTTGTCTGATAAAGGCTTGTCTTATGGAATACAATATTTCTGTAATATAAAAGAATTAACTACGATTCCAAATTATGAGATGGATAAAATCGAATTAGTAGATGAACTTCCATTTGAAAAAATGAAGACGCCGCAAGTGCATTCAATATTAATTAAAGATATCAACAATATATTAGAATATGGAATCCTATAAAAGAAACTACAACCCGCAGCCGAGGCTTTGTATTCGGTGTGGCTGAAAAATTAAAAAATTGGGGGATATTGAACATGAAAATACTGATAATTAACGGAAGCCCGAAAGGCAAAAACAGCAATTCACTGCGCCTGGCTGTAAGCTTTGTAGAAGGCTATAAAGCAAAAGCTGAAAAAAATGGTGCACCGGTTTCAGTGGAACAGCTTGATGTTGCTGCACTAAAAATTGGTGCCTGCCGCGGCTGCTTTGCCTGTTGGAAAAAAACGCCCGGCACTTGCTGTATCAAAGATGATATGCCTTCAATAATTGAAAAAGAGCTTGAAGCAGATTTAATTGTCTGGAGCTTTCCGCTTTATTATTTTAATGTTCCCGGCATGCTTAAAAATCTTATAGACCGCCAGCTTCCAATGAACCTGCCTTTTATGAGCGAAAACACAAGTGGAACCGGCAGTGGCAGCCATGATGCAAGATATGACATGAAGAACACACGCCATGTACTGGTTTCTACCTGCGGCTTTTATTCGGCTAAAGGAAACTATGACAGCGTAACAAATATGTTTGACCACTTTCTCGGTAAGGGAAACTATGAGACAGTTTTCTGCGGACAGGGTGAGCTGTTCAGAGTAAATGAGCTTTCTGACAGAATCAATCAGTATCTTGAAACAGTTAAAAAAGCCGGCGCGCAATATGCTGAAGGAAAAATCTCAGAAGAGGTTCATAATCAGTTGAGGACTCTTCTTTATCCAAAAGAGGTTTTTGAAAAGCTTGCAGATGCAGACTGGGGCATTAACAAAGAAACCGGTGAAAAAGAGCCCGAAGACCTTACCTTTACGCGGCAGATGGCAGCTCTATATAACAAGAATTCCTATAAAGGAAAAGACCGCGTGCTTGAAATGCGTTACACCGATGTTGGAAGAACATACCAGATTCTGCTTGGAAAAAACGGCAGTGAAGTTTATACAGACAAAAGCCTTAAAGCAACAACACATATTGAAACGCCGTTTGATGTCTGGAAATCAATTTCGCGCGGTGAACTGGGTGGCGCAGAAGCGCTTGGCAAAAAGCTCTACACTGTAACTGGTGATTTTTCTCTGATGATGGACTGGGATAAAATATTTGGAAGCAATGCTGTAGGCACTGGCGATGATTCAAATTATACAGATTCCGGCAAAGCAGCATTAAAAAATCCATCTATGACAACTATGCTTATTCCATGGATTGCTTTCTGGATTGCGGTTGCAGTCAATACAAAGGTCGGTTCAATAGTTGCAATGGCTATATGTGCGCTTGTTCCATTTATAATGAGAAAACACCGGTTTGTTATCTGGGATCAGCTTTCTATTGCCGCAGTTGCTGTTTTGTCTGCCGCTGCAAACCTTACAGGAAACAGCGATTTGACCACAAATGCCGGTTATCTTATTTTTGGTATATTCTGGCTTGCTTCATGCTTTACTAAAGAGCCTTTAAGTGCGGCCTATGTAAAATACAACTATGGCGGAGACAAAGCAGATAAGAACCCGCTTTTTATGAATGCAAATTATATTCTTGCAGCATGCTGGGGGGCGCTTTATGTTCTTACCGCCGTCTGGACATTCTTTTTGAGAAAAGCCGGTTTCGGGAATATTCTGCTTGTTATAAACAATCTGGTTCCTGTAGTAATGGGCATTTTTACCGGCTGGTTCGTAAAATGGTACCCTGCATGGAAAGCAAGCGGAAAATAGAACATGGTAGACGGACATATTCATATTGAACGCGGACCATATACGCTTGACTGGATTAATCAATTTGTACAAAAAGCTGTTGAAATGCAGCTTGATGAAATCCGGCTGCTTGAGCATAACTATCGCTTTGAAGAATTTGTTCCAATGTATGATTCGGTGTGTGCGTATAGCGCTTATGTGAAAGAATGGTTTAAAAAACAGGGCGGTGTAAAAAAGCTTTCGGATTATCTGGAGCTTATCAAAAAAGTTCGGGCAGAGCACTTTCCTGTGAAAATCAAATTCGGGCTAGAAATATGTTATTTTAAAGAATATGAAGCCCTGACTGCGGAACTTACTAAAGACAAGGGCTTTGACTTTTTGCTTGGAAGCATTCATTTTGTGGACGATTTTGCTTTTGACCATAAGCCGGAGCACTGGGTTGGGGTTGATGTCGACAAGATATACCGCAGGTACTTTGAGGATTCAGTTTCTCTGGCAGAAAGCAGAATCTTTGACGGCATAGGCCACCCGGACAGCATCAAGCTTTTTGGGCATAAACCTTCGTTTAAGCTTACTGAATATTATGAGCGGCTGGCTGAAGCGCTTGCAGCAGGCAATATGTATACAGACCAAAACAGCGGTGCTTACAGAAGGTGCGCCGGTACGGCTTCTCTCGGTATGGATGAAGAACTGCTGAGAATTCTGAAAAAGCACAATGTAAGAATTATTACCTCATCTGATGCGCACCGCCCCGAAGATGTAGGCTATAAGATTAAGGAACTGAATGACTGCATTTTGAACTGCCACATTTGACAACCGGTAGTTTTTGAAGTATCGTCAATAGACCTGTTCAAAAACTCGGTTAGTTTTCGAACAGGCCTGCAATTTTTCAGGCTAAAGCCTTGCAAAATTGCTATTTACTAAAGTTCGTATT
>CAMJMF010000109.1 GCA_946406925.1 uncultured Spirochaetales bacterium
TTCATAAGAATCAGCACATGAAACATAAAACGAGAATATTTCCTCTGTAAAGACTGTGCCTTTCGGGTAGAGCAAATCGAAAATTTTGGTGACAGTTCGCAGTTTCTGCGTGTCAAAAGGGTCATCTGCGTAATAGTATTTGCCGTTTCGTTGAACCTTGTAAAAAGCATCTTTAAAGATTTGCAGTTCTTTTGCTGAAACGCGGTTATTGGCATATATCTCTTGAAGCTTTGGAAGATAGATCTCCTCAACAGTTTTAGCATCAACAGAAAACGGAAACGGCCGCTTTGACTGCATGTAAAAGCGAGCCTTATATTCATTATTGTCAGGCACATCTACAATCGGGGTGATTATTCCGGCGCGCTTGTTAAGCCAGGTTGCGTTCTCTACAATCTGACCGTTCTTTGTAAAAAGCGTAGTCGCCATATATGCTTTCGGCGTCTTGCATTTAAGCTCAAACGAAAATTCGCTGTCAATTTTGTTGAAAAAAGCAAGTTTGTTGTCCAGCAGAGAAAAACCGTAATCAAAGAATTTGCCCTCAAGCTTCGGTTCTTTTTCAAACTGGTCTGCTGAAACTACAGGGGCATAAAATTGAAAAGCATCTTCTTTCGGCAGGTGAGTATACAAAAATGAACGTGAATCCAAAAAGAGATATTCTGAAGAATAGCATCTTATAAAGGTTTTTCTTTCAAGATAGCCGGTATCCCACGTTACATCAATTAAATACCATTTAGACTCAATATTCACAGCATTCCAGCTGTGTTCTACGGTTTCAGAAAGGTGGCCGTTGTAGCCATAACCTTTTGCAAAGCCGTCAATTGACACACACTCAAAGCCTGCTAAGATGCACATTTCTTTCATCAATGCGGAAAAACCAGTGCTGATTGCTTTTCCTGTTTGAAGCACTTCGCAGTAATTCTGCTTTTTGCTGCTGTCTTTGAAAAACAAATCAGTATCATAATCAATATTATAGCAGATCCAGTCATGAAGCACTTTGACACGTGCAAAATTATCGCTTGCACCTTTAATTAAATAGCTGACCAATTCTTTAAGATTTGTTTCAGGGTCTTGTGTTACTTTCTCTGAAAGATTTGCAGGCACAGAACCCACTTTCAGATGGATTGTGTCAGTTCTGTATGCTGCGGCTTTTGTGTCTTCGCTGCTGTATAAATCTATTGCCCGTTTCGCCTTTGCTTCAAGAACACTGTCTGCGTTTTTTGAGTTTATATATTCATAAAGAAATGCACAGTTGCCTTGTCTGATTGCATTGTTTACAGCTGTTGTATCATCGGCTGTGTCAGCAAAAGCAAAAAACACACAGGATAGCAGGGCGATAATTAGACAACATCGTTTCATAGTATTTAATTATCGTCAGTTAGCGGGTGTTTCATAAAACGAAGTGCTGTTAGAAAAGCACAGGTTGCGGTGCAAGCTCTGCTTTTCCTGCTTCAAGTTCTTTTTCAGTAGGAAACCATGCGTAGCTTCCGGTTTTATTTTCAGACAAGTCTTTGAAGAACTGAGCCTTATCACATTCAGAAGGTGTTTCATTTCTTTCAAATTTAGTAATAAGCCATCTGTCTTTTATAAAAGTCAGTTCAAGCGAATCTTTGTACGCAACAATGGTGATGGTTTCCGGATTGTCTGTATAAACAAGATAATATTCAGCGTCAAAGTGCTCATTTGTTCCATTTTCAATGTTTAAAGGAAGTGCCTGTACATTTTGAAACCAGTCTGCGCTTGTATTGCTTTCAATGCCGTTTATCTTAAGACGTGTAATGCCGTAGACGCTTGTTCTCTCTGGATTTGCTTTGATTATCCATTGAGCCGGTGTCATTATGCCCTGACCGCTGTTATAAGCTGACTGCATTTTGCTTGTAACATAGAGATTTGTCACAATGCCTTTAATTTCTTTTCCGGCAGCTTTTGAAATACATTCCTCAAGCCTGACTGTTTCAAGATGATTCAGCGAAGAATAAAATGATTCAACAACTTGAAAAGCTGTCTGGCCTTTTGTTGTAGGGCGTGACATTTCAGTATTTACTATAGAAAGAATACCGGCTGTAACAAGAATAACCGCTATGAATATAGCTGCTATCTGTGCAAAATGTTTGCGGAAAAAGCGGCTTCTGCCTATTCTTTTTGATATTTTGCTGTATGCCTTGTCTTTTATTTCTTTTTGGGCTGTTTTAGATTCAGCCTGATAAACGCCTGAAATGTCTTCACCGAATATGCCTAAAAGCCGCTTCAAAGTAGGGCGGAATTTAATCTTGCCTTTTAGAGCCGTATCAAGAATTTCAGCATTATCTTTGGAAAGCGGACAGAGGTATTCTGCCGGAACAAAGTAGCTGTCCAAAAAGTCGTCTGCCAATTGTTCCGGTGAGTCTGAATTGTATGGGCGGTGGCCGGTGATAATTGTGTAAATCATAGCGGCGGCAGAAAAAGATGGCATCTGCTCAATCGGCAGAATTGACTGGCGCCAGCATTCTGTGTATTCTGCTGCCTCGCTCTGTGAGCGCATGGCTATAGAGCGGGTAACAAGCAGTTCAGGCAGAAACAGGATTCTTCCGTCATCGGCGTATATAATGCCGACTGCGCCGCAGTTGGGCAGGGTAAGCTTCTGCTTTTCTGCCTCGCGCATTGCCTTGATTATGCGGAAGATTTTTGACCACGCATCAAGCTGTGTCTGGTTCGGTTTTGTGCAGATTTCAGTGTCTTTGCACGCTTCCTCAACTTCTTTAAGAATTTGATAAGCTGTAACGCCTTCTAAGCCTTCGCCCAAAAGCTCGAATTCACCGTCTTCATTTGCGGCGGTGTCTTCAAAAAACCATGCAGAAAACTCAAAAGAGCCGCCTTCGGCTTCTTTTGCAATAAAGCCTTCAGCCTTCATGTGCTGCATCATATTTGCTTTTGCAAATTCCCTGTCGGACATTGCTGTGTGCAGAATGATGCGGTCACCTGTTTCTATAATTTTGCCCATGACTATCTGCCTTCAGATGAATAAAGGTATTTGAAATATTGCATTTCAGTTGAATAAGTTGTGTCAAATTTTGGAAGAGTCTCTTTATAAGATTCAAGACTTTTCCAGAAAGCGTAGAATTCAGGGTCTTTTGCGTATGCTTCAGCATAAATGCGTGTAGCTTCTGCATCGGCAGCACCTTTTACTTCCTCAGCTGTCTTATATGCTTCAGAAAGAATTGCGCGCTTTTCGTTTTCAACTTTACCGAGCCATTTTGCTTTTTCAGCTTCACCCTGTGAGCGGTAGAACTGTGCAATCTGGTTTCTGTCTTTAATCATTCGGTTGTAAACGCTTTCAGTCATTTCGTCAGAGTATTTAATCTGACGCGGAACAATATCGATAAGCTCAATGCCGTAGTCTGTAATGCCTTTGCGTGCTTCTTCTGCCATTTCAAGACTGAGCTGGCGTCTGCCTTTGAGCACGTTCTCAGGTGTTGTAGATGTAGCCTCAAGCTCGCGGATTTCCTGTGTGTCAGTTTCTCCGTCAGCAGGAACTGAATGATTTGTGATAATCAGGTTTGAAGAGCGTACAACTTCGTTCAATGTGTTCTGACCAACAATCATGCGTGTGGCTGAATCGATGATGTCGCTCAGGCGGTTATAACCTGTATCAAGCGTCTTGAAAGACTGATAGAACAGACGCGGGTTAGAAATGCGCCAACGTGCAGTTGTATCAACTACGATATACTGCTTTTCTTTTGTTGGAATAGGCTCAGGGTCGCCGTCAAGCGAGAGAATGAGCTTTGGATAGACAATTACTTCATCAATAAAAGGCACTTTGAAATGAAGCCCTGCATCTTCATGAGATGTAATGAATTGTCCAAAGCGGGTAACAACAACCTGTGTGCCTTCTTCAACAACAAAGAAAGGACCCATAGCAAGAAAAATGATTACTAAAATAGCAATTACGCTCAGTGATATTATTGTCTTTTTCATTTCTTTTCCGCCTTGTCTGTGAGGTTTTTAATAGGAAGCATATTGTCAAGCTTGCTGTCGATTAAAGTGCTGTTCTGCTGTTCGCTGAATACAGATTCCATTGCTTCAAGATAAAGACGCTCGCGAGTTACTTTCGGTGATTTTCTGTATTCTTCGTAAACTGCATTGAAACGGGCAACATCACCCTGTGCTCTGTTAATGCGTTCAGATGCATAACCTTCTGCAACAAGCACCTGCTGGTTGGCTTCACCCTGTGCTCTAGGAATCTCGGCGTTGTAGACTTCTTTACCTTCGTTAATAAAGCGGTTCTTGTCCTGAATTGCCTTGTTTACGTCGTCAAATGCCTGCTGAACGCCTTCCGGCGGAACAATGTTCTGAAGCTGAACAAGAATTACGTTAATGCCGAGACCGAGCTGCTTAAAGTTTTCATTCATCAGCTCAAGTGCCGAAGTCTGAATTGCGGAACGCTCAGATTCCATTGTGTCAAAGGCTCTGTCGCCCACAAGCGTGTTTATTACAGACTGCGAAATATCGCGGATTGTCTGCTTGCGTTCCTGCACATTAAAGAGCCATGCAACAGGGTCAACAATTCTGTACTGAATACTCCATTCAACATCAACAATGTTGAGGTCGCCTGTAAGCATTGTTGATTCTTTTGTGATGCCGTTCTTGTACTGATTGACCTGACCGGCTTTAATTGTCTGAAAACCGAACTGCTCGGTCTGAACTACTTTAATAGGAACATTATAGCTTTTGTCTATTCCGAAAGGTGCTTTCAAATGAAGACCCGCACCAACCGTTTTGTAGTATTTGCCAAAGCGGGTAATGACAGCCTGTTCAGTGTCATCAACCTTGAACATTGTTGTTCCGGCTAATGCTGCAACAAGCAGAATGATGATTGCAAAAACAAGCGTTGACGCGCTGAATTTGCCTTTCTTGGGTTTGTTTTCAGTTTGGTCCATGGCGGGCTCCTAAAAGTTTTTTCAAAAAAGTTCCTTGAGCTGAATTAATTTACAAGTGTTAATCAGCACTTCACTAAATATACGAATAATAGCATAAAAAGAAAAGACAAATCTCAAAAAAGTTTTTCGGCTGATGAACACTAGCGAAAGGGCGTGGAGTGTACATGTCTGCTGAGAGTAGTGCTGCACACAATCTGCCGGTTTTGCGATGCAAAAGCGGCACTTTTCGCCGGACAGTCTCCATTTGTAGATTGAGCTGTTGCGAAAAGAACAAAACTTGTAACTGGTGCACAAAGTTGTGTTGCAGCGGTGCGCCGGGAGGACGTACACAAGCTGCCGGTTTTGCCCTGCAAAAGCGGCACTTTTCGCCGAACAGTCTCCATTTGTAGATTGTGCTTTTGCGAAAAGAGAGATACTTGCAAAAAACTGAAAAGTTATATACTATAGTAATGCTTATCTCTATAAGTGGGAGTGTTTGTTAATGATTTTTCCATTGGAGCAATTGGTTAAATTTACTGGCGAAGACCAGAATATTTACGAAATTACATGTGCAGCAAGCCACCGTGCATATCAGCTTTCTAAGCTTGAAGATCCTGTTATTGCACAGAACGACGGCAAGGTTGTTTCAACAGCCGCACAGCAGCTTTTTACACAGCAGATTAAATACATTAGAGAAGAAAAATAAGGCTTTAAGCCCCTTAATCTGGAGAATTTCTTGAAAATTCCAGTTTTGGTTTTATTCGGGCCGACAGCGTCCGGTAAAACCGCTTTAGTAGAGCGTCTGTTCAGTGCAGACGCTCAATCTGTTTTTGCAGGCAAAGCTGAAATTATAAGCGCCGATTCCATGCAGATTTATAAAGGCATGAATATCGGGACAGCAACGCCCTGCGAAGACGAGTTAAAAAAACTTCCTCATAATCTTATAAATCTTTATAACCCCGATGAACAGTTTGGTGCAGGCGTGTTTGTGAGCAGCGCAGACGAGGCCGCTAAATCTATTTATGCGCGCGGAAAGCTTCCGGTTCTTGCCGGAGGAACAGCTTTTTATATCAAGAACTTTTTGTACGGTCTGCCTGTTACGCCAGAATCTGATGAGAATGTGCGCCTTGAGCTTAAAGAGCAGATGAAAACGCTCGGCGCAGAAGCCATGCATGAAAAACTCAAGAAGGTTGACACTGTAAGCGCGGAGCGTATCCATGTAAACGATGAATACAGAATAGTGCGCGCCCTTGAAGTTTTTGCTGCAACAGGTAAGCCGCTTTCAAGTTTCGGGCTTTCGGAAACGCTCCGCGAGCCGTATGATTTTTGCGTGCTTGCCATTGAGCGCCCGCGTGACGAGCTTTATGAGCGCATAAACCGCCGCGTAGAGCAGATGATGCAGGACGGCTTAAAAGCAGAATTTGACGCGCTTGTAGACGCAGGCTATAAGGCAGAAGACCCCGGAATGCAGGCGATTGGCTACCGCGAGTTTTTTATAGTTGCCGCAAAGCATAATGTGCCGCCAAAAGAAGCCCCGCTTGATGAAGTGACCGCGCTTATTAAGCATGATTCAAGAAAATACGCAAAACGCCAGATGACCTTTTTTAAGTCTATTGAATGCGCAAAATGGCTTAACGCCGGTGACACAGCCGCTTTTGAGCAAGAAGTAACCACTTTCTATAGAAGATATCCCGAGTTTGCTTAAGCCGCCGGTTTTTGAGCAAGCAAAAAGCGGCACTTTTCGCCGATTGAACTTTGGTTGTAAATTAAACTTCTGCGAAAAGAAAAGTATTGCATTTTCTTGCGATTGCGTTTACGATGTTACTAGTATTTACATTGATAAAAAATGAGGAGACCGCCATGAAAAAGCATGTTCTTTTTCCGTTGATATATCTCTTTATATTGGCATTGATTACGTCCTGCGGTGGAGGAGGCGGTGGTGGCGGTGCTGTCTCATTTCAGGATAATCCCGGACTTCACAACGGCGGCGGTGCAGGCGGCTGGGGCAACGGCAACCAGACAGGCGGCGGCTTTGGCGGCAGCGAGATTCAAAACAGCAATCTTCTTATAAGCCAGATGGCTGCCCTTGAGGGCATAACAAAAATAGAAATACATCTGACAATAAACGGTGTAGAGCAGGAAGTAATAGTTGCAGACGCAACAACAACAACCGATGTTCTTCCTGAAATTTCTGTGGGAGACATAGTTTCTGGATACGCTGAAATCTATTTGGCGGATAGACCTATGCGCACCGCCCAGCTTGACGAAACCGAAATTACACTTTCAAATACACTGAAATTCAAAGTTCCGTATTATTATACAGCTTATGCTCTTGACGGCTCCACGGAACTTGTTTCTGATACTCTTTATTATGCAAGAGACGGCATCGACCTTTCGGCATATACAACAGGCTCAATTGTAGGCTGGGAGTGTAACGGCATAATTCATTCCGGCGGTTATGTTACCGGCGTGCGCGGCGACATTGACCTATTTGCTAAAGAAAACAGCGGTTCAATCACAATACCTGATGTAAGTTTGAGTGTTTCCGGATCTCCATCGGGTTCAACTCTAGTCAGCGGTGTCTATCAACTTACAAATATGACAGGCGACTTTAAAGTAAAGGCATCTCCTCAATCTGGCACGTTCCCTTCAGGGGTAAAATATGTATGGTCTATAACCATGAGTAGCGGAGGTTCTATACCTGCCTTTGAAACGAGTACAGACGAAATTACATTAACTTTAAATTCAGCAGATGTTAAAGATCTTCTGAGACTTGATGAAATCCGTGTTTCAAAGAATTCAAGTAACGCTAGTAGAATCAATGTTAGCTGCACTGTAAAACACGATTCTCTTCCATCAAGCGAATGGAAGGACGCTACTCCTCCGTTGCAGATAAAAATCTGGAAAGCTCCTATTGGCACTAAGCCTGCTCCTGACACCGTAGGTGACATTGTGTTCAAAGACGGAAGTGCCTGTGCTTCTGGTTCCAGCCTTTCGGCTGACCAACAGAATGCGGCAATTGCAGTATGCTTTGACGCAGCTAATAAACTTGGCGTAGCTAAAGACGAATCCACGGTAACAATTTGGGCACCTGGCGGAACATATGGATACAACCACAAATTTAGTACCAGCGTATCAAGCGGCAGCGGAAACTGGGGAGTTATTCAATCAGAAGATCCATCTGGTGCGGTAAATGCGGCTACAAATTATCCTGCATTCAATTACTGTAATAATTATAATGCGGCAGGTGTAAGCGGTTGGTATCTGCCTGCAATAGATGAGTTATCGACATTATCAAATAGCAGTACGTTACCAACTGTGAATGCCGCTCTATCTCAAATTTCAGGTAGCACTGTGACAGGTTATTACTGGTCATCTTCACAGTATCCAAATACCGATTCTGATGCATGGGCTGTTTGGTCAGATTGGCCTAACCAAGCTAGTTTTACTAAAGATGATATCATAAACAATTACAAAGTCCGCCCTATCAAGAAATTTGACTAGGATTCAGCAAATTGAATAAAGGAAAACCATATTGAAAAAGATCTGGCTGCTGTTAATAACCACCTGTCTTATTATATCTGCACTAACAACTGCCTGCGGTGGCGGCGGTGGAGGCGGCGGTGGCGCTGTCTCTTTGCAGGACAGCTCTAAGCTGCACAATGGCGGAGGAGGCGGCGGTTGGGGCACAGGCAACCAGACCGGCAACGGCTTTAACCCGGAAGGACAAAGCATAGAAGAGGCGGAAGCCGGCCTGCTTATAAGCCAGATGGCTGCGCTTTCAGGCATAACAGGCATAACGATTGAGCTTACGATAAACGGTACACCTTATCCTGCAATCAATGCGGATGAAACAACAACCACAGCAGTACTTCCAAAAATAAAAGCCGGAGACAAAATTTCAGGCAAAGCCACAATAAACCTATCTAACGGAGACCCGCGCGTAGCATATCTAGACGAAACAGAAGCAGCGCTGCACGGCGTGCTGAAATTCAAAGTTCCTTACAATTATACAGCAAACGACTTGAGCGGCCAACCAGTGGCAAGCGGCACATATTTTGCAAGAGACGGAATCAACCTTGCGGCACAGACTGTAGACCCAATTGCAGGCTGGCAGTGCGTAGAAGACGGAACAACACATTACGGCGGCTATGTTACAGGCGTGCGCGGCGACATTACGCTAAACGCCGTGTCTGCCAGTGGCGCGCCAGTCTTAAGCGCAAGCGCAAGCCCAGATGTGCTTTTTGCAACAGCCGTAGACTCTGAACAAACAACAATAACCATAACAGGCGTAACAGGCTCACCTCAAGTTAGTTCAATTTCTCCTGAATTAGAGCAGCAAGGTTCATTTACGCAAGTTTCATCAGATACGTATACCCTGAATGTAAGAATTAAGGACGATGTAGCAACACCTATCTGGTTTGCTGACAGCACCACTGCAAACGTAACCATAACAGATGACAGCGGTGCTATAAAATCAGTGCCGGTGACACTCAAGAATAGGTATACAGTTACAGCAGTGGATGCAAATAACACAAATCATAATCAGGCTAATATTGACGAGGGAACACAGTATACTTTTACCCAAATGAAGAGTAAGATTCAAGCATCAGCCATTCCGGCAAATCGCCAAATAGTAGCGTTTGAAGAGGTAGGTGGTAATCAAACTTTTAAAGAAAACGATTTTCCTATAACGTTTGGCAGTTCAACCTTCAACCATCGTCTTATCAGATTAAAGGCTGTGCTTGACTTTACATGCTCACGCTCTGACGGCGGCTACGGAACGACGGCGTTACCTCTCAACTCTCAAACCGGAACTTCTACGAATCCGTATCTGCTGAATTATTATGGAACAACTACAGAAAGGAAAATTCAGATTGAGATAAACGATTATGCATGCGGTAGCGGAGATTTGACCTTAGAGATAGATC
>CAMJMF010000110.1 GCA_946406925.1 uncultured Spirochaetales bacterium
TCGCGGTCAATGCGGATCTGTCTTAAATCAAGCTTATAGTTTTCAAGCATTCTTGCTCTCATGTCAGCTGATTCAGCATTGTATTTGCGTTTGCGTGTTCCGTCCTGAATATAGAGTTCTTCTACATCAAGATAGAGGAAATACTGATCCCAGAGGCTCTTCTGTCTTGCAATGATTGTTTGCTCAACAACCTTGTCTGGTGAAATTGGCTGTGGTTTAAGAATTTCCTTAGTTCCTGCTGTCAAAGGCAGAGCAACAACACTTGCAGCACTTGGAGAAGGTTTAATCTCAAGTGTAAGTCTGTTTGTTACTACATAATCGTTTTTCAATGCAACTAAAGTCTTTGGAACAGCATTTGAGCTCTTTTCCTTTACAGAAGCAAGCTGTGTTCTGTAAAGTTCCGGATAGAATTTTAATTCAACGTAATAAATTGCCGGTTCTGGAATAACGAGATAATCTTTCAGGTTTTCAACAAAAGAATATTCTTCGCCGGCTTCGAGTGCAATTTCTCTGAAGAATACAGTCTGATTTGTGCTTCTTTTTCTGATAAATGTGCTTGTATGTTCAAGCTGCGAGTTTTTCACTGTATAGCCGGTGAAATCAAGGCTGAACATACGGTCATCAGCAAGCTTAAAGCGGACTGTTTCTGAACTTGTGTTTGCAATTGTTACTTTTACGTACACTGGATTATCTGGTGAGTTTCCCGGATAATACATTGTCTTGTCGTAAAACTTAATTGAAACTGTTGCACCGTTTAATGCTGATGTTGGTGTTTGTGCCCATGCCGTCTGGGCAAAAATAGCAATAACAGCTATAATGCTAATAAAGGTACGTTTCACATCAATACTCCTGCTGAGGCGCTTGGTTACACAATTACATTGCGCTTCATCGTTTAAGATGCACACGCGCCTTCGTTTTATTATCGGATAAAAAGATGAATACCTTACAGTCAACTTTACAAAACAAAATTCATAACTGGGCAGGCATGAAAAATGCTGTTGAAAAAATCAGCTCCGGAGAATTTCCTTTTGATATAGAAGGAATAAACGGCGGACTGCAGGGATTTTTTATTGCAGAGCTTGCACAAAGCAGACTTGCTGAACTGACAAGAGCGCTGCAATACGGAAACAAGCCGCCGCTGAAAGAAGCCGGTGATTTTCTGCTTATTGTTCCGACTGAAAAAGATGCAGAAACTTTAATCAGTGACTTGGAGGGTGCATTTCCTCTGGTAAAAGACAAGAAAACTGGAAAAGAAAGCCCGTCTGCCGAGATTTTATCTTTTCCGTGGTGGGGGCTTGTGCCTTACAGACCGGCTTCAAAGGGCTCGCTTGTTTTTGGCGAGCGTGCCGCACTGCTGGCAAAACTTGCCCAGAGCTGTACACCTTTTAGAAAAGATGCAGTGCCGAGATTTTTTGTTGCAACACAGAGGGCGGCACAGACACCGGTTCCACCTAAAGAATACATTCAGAAAATGTTGTTTACAGTTTCTAAAGGTGACCAGTTTGATCCGCAGGCTTTGGCTGAAAGGCTTATATTGCAAGGATATACAAGAGTTCCAAAAGTAACTGTAAAAGGTGAGTTTACACTCCGCGGCGAAGTTCTTGATATTTATATGCCTGGTGAAATGTTTGCTCACCGAATAAACTTTGATTTTGATTCTGTTGAACGCATAAAGACCTTTACGCCTGAAGACCAGGCAACTTATTCAGAAGTTGAGTCTCTGCTGATTTATCCTATGAAAGAAGTTATATGGAACGATGAAAGGATAGGACAGCTTGAAAAACAGATAAAGAAACTTCATGACGAGAAAGGCATTTTTAAGAACAACGCAGAAAATTTGCTGAGCGAGCTTTATGTGAACAAACAGGCTGAAGGTGAGGAGCTTTTTTACGGCTTGAGTTTCAGCGAAGAAGGCGGCGCCTGCTCAATTTTTGATTATCTTTCTGATGAAACAAGCCTTATAATGCTTGATTTTGACAGGCTTTCAAATGCTCAGGAAAGTTTTAAAAATGAATATAACGGACTGTATAAAAGGGCTGTCGGCGAGGGCAGAGACGTTCCTCTGCCTGAAGACATGCTCTATGATTTTGCGGAAGTAAACTGTAAATGTAAACGTACTATAAGGTTACGCACTATTCACGGTGATGATGCGCTTCATGATGACCGCATAATTTTTGAGACTGAGCCGCCGAGAAGCTTTTTCGGCAACATCAATTATCTTAAGGAACAGCTTGAAGGCTTTGTCAAAGATGAATGGAGCATCTATATTTTTGCAGACAGCGCAAATCAGGCACTCCGCATAAACGAAATCTTACGCGATTTTCCGACTCTTGAAATTGTTCCGCTCAGCATTTCAAGCGGTTTCGGAATACCAGAAGAAAAAATCCTTGTTATTCAGGAAAATGAAATATTCGGGCGCAGACGGCATATACCAAAGTCTGTAAAATATGTAAAGAGCGCAGTAATCGACACATTTGTCGAGCTGAACCCCGGCGATTATGTTGTTCATGTGAATTATGGAATCGGCTTGTTTAAAGGCATTGAACGTGTGCGGGCTATGGGCAACGAGCGTGACTACATTAAAATTGAATATGCCGACGAAGAAAGCGTATGTATTCCAATTGAGCAGGTAAATCTTGTTCAAAGATATATCGGAAATGAAGGCGACGCACCTAGATTAGACCGGCTCGGCTCAAAATCGTGGGAAAACCGCAAGAATAAGGTAAAAAAATCTGTAGAAGACATAGCGGAACGGCTTATTCAGCTTTATTCAAAACGAAAAGCTGCCCGCGGTTTTCCGTTTCCTAAAGACAATGAATTTCAGACCGCGTTTGAGGCTGCTTTTCCGTATGAAGAGACCGAAGACCAGCTTACCTGCATTTCAGAAGTAAAAGCTGATATGGAACGTCCGCAGCCGATGGACAGGCTTATATGCGGTGACGTTGGCTACGGCAAAACTGAAATTGCTATGAGAGCCGCGTTTAAGGCTGTAATCGGCGGCAAGCAGGTTGCGTTTCTTGCGCCTACAACAATTCTTGCAGAACAGCACTACGAGAATTGTGTAGAGCGTTTTGAGCATTTTCCTGTAAGAATTGCCCATATGTCGCGGTTTGTTGCGCCAAAAGAGCAGAAGCAGATTCTAGAAAAGCTTAAGAACGGTGAAATCGACATTATTATTGGAACGCACCGCATAATTCAGAAAGACGTTGTTTTCAAAGATTTGGGCCTTATGATTATAGACGAGGAACAGCGTTTCGGCGTAAAAGACAAGGAACGGCTTAAAGAGCTTAAGACGTCTGTCGATTCGCTTGCAATGAGTGCGACACCTATTCCAAGAACACTGCATATGTCGCTGCTGAAAATCCGCGACATGAGCATTTTGAACACGCCGCCGCAGAACCGCCAGCCGATTGAAACTATAATTGATGCGTATAACGATGACCGAGTTGCATCTGCAATAAGGCGCGAAGTAGAGCGCGGCGGTCAGGTGTTCTATCTGCATAACAGGGTAGAGTCGCTTGACGAGACGCGGCTTAAGCTTGAGCGGCTTGTTCCGGAAATACTTATTGACACTGCGCACGGCAAGATGACTTCTACAGAGCTTGACGATATTTTCCACCGCTTCAAGATGGGCGGTTTTCATGTCCTCGTGTCAACAACGATTATCGAAAACGGAATTGATATTCCGAACGTGAACACGATTATTATTGACCGCGCTGATATGTACGGTGTTTCTCAGCTTTATCAGCTGCGCGGCCGCGTCGGCAGAAGCGACAGAAAGGCTTATGCTTATTTGCTTTATCCAGAAGGACGCGCTCTTTCTGAAATTGCCATGAAACGGCTTCAGGTTATTTCTGATTTCACAGAGCTTGGCTCCGGCTTTAAGATTGCTATGAAAGACATGGAAATCCGCGGGGCAGGCAACCTGCTTGGCAAAGACCAGTCAGGCGATGTTTATTCTGTCGGTTTTGACCTTTATCTCAGGCTTCTTGAAGGTGCAATCCAGCGGCTTTCAAACGAAAACTTTGAAGAAGAGCAGGACGCTTTGCTTGAACTTGAATACACCGGCTATATTCCGGAAACTTATATAATAAATCCGCAGATTAAAATGGAAATCTACAAAAAGATTGCCTCAGTTTCTTCGTCTGATGAGCTGGAGCGTGTTTATGAAGAACTGAATGACCGCTTTGGTCCTGTGCCTGATGAGGTGCAGAGCTTATTGGCACTTGCCGAAATACGGATTTTCTGCAAAAAACTGTCTGTTTCAACCTTAAAAGAGAAAAACGGCGAAGTGAAAATTGAATTTGCAAAAGTTTCTAAAGTCTCTGTAGAAAAGGTTTTAAAGATGATGAAGGAGAGTGCAGGGCGGGTTAAGCTTGACCCTCTGCACCCGAATGTTCTTATTCTGAAAACAGGTAAAATCGGCCTTAAAGAAAAATCTGAATTCTTGCGCGAAAAGATTCAGGCACTTTTAGTATAGCGCCAGGTTGGGGCAGTGTAGACCAATCAAAGGAGAGATGAATGAAGAATCAAAAATGGATTTACTTTTTGTTTTCAATTATTCTTTATATAGTAAGCATATTATTGTTTTCGTTAATGGCAATTGGAATTAAAGGATCTGATGATGTTATTATTTCATTGCTTTTGACAATAATGTCATTTAATTTGCTGATGAAATTTAAAGAAATAAAATTAGAATGGGTAAAATACATTTTTTTATTTCTAATGGCATATTTTGCATTAGTATTCGGAGCAAATTTTGTTTTTGATTACGTAATTAAAAAACTAATGATTCATTATGAAACAATTGATAATGCTAAATATGAAGAACTCTGGCAGATTTATATAAATGACACAAGAAGAAATTTTTTATATATTTTTGGCTTGCTTTATAGTGCCATTGCCACGCTGGTAAATTTTCTTGTAATAAAAATCTTTAAGAGTTTCTAGTATCTGTCTGGTGTGTTCTGTGCGCTGTGTCCGAGTATCTCGTCGCTAAGGCGCATTATCTGCGGTGCAAGCCTTGTGCGCTCTTTTTCTGTGACAAAATTATATACAGGTTTTATCAGAAAAGCGCAGCTTAAACTCAAAACGCAGCAGATTGTTCCTGCAAGAATAAAATTAAAAAACACAATCAGTGAAATGCCGCCTGCAAGCAAAGCTAAGCTTATAAGAACCATAATGAAAATAGCTTTTTTACCCGGAACTGTTACCTGTTTATCAAGTTTTTTAAGCTGCTCAAGTTTATTCTGGTCTTGTGGAAGATATTTGCTTCTAATCTGATTAACTTCAAAAGCAATCTGGGCTTTGTATGCATCATCTCTTTTGTCCATAAAAGAAAACCTCTTTCTCTGATTCTATGCTATTTTCGACTTTTTGTGCAATCAGCTGCATTTAATTAATATCTTGTAAAAACAAAAATCTTTTAGTAAACTTCTTGAAAATTTCAACTACTTCTGAAAATCGAGGCTAATGTGGCAATAAAAGCTGTAATATTTGATTTTGGCAATGTTATTTCAAAAACTCAGCCTAATACATGTTTCTATGATATGGCAAAACTTACAGGCATTCCTGCTGAAGTTTTTTTACAGGCAATGGGACCTGCCCGCAGTGTCTTTGATTTAGGTGAAATAAAAGCCGCAGAATTGTACTCGCGCATACTAAAAGATAACGGCTATACCGCAGAATCTGCTGATTTGGCTTTGTGCCAGAAACTCGGTGATATGGATCTTTCAAGCTGGAATGACATTAATGAGCAGGTCTCTGACTGGGCGCTTGAGCTTCAGAAACAGGGCTTTAAACTCGGCATATTGTCTAACATGCCAGGCGAATTTCTTGAAAGATACAGAGCCGGCATTCCGCCTTTTGTAAAAGCTGATTACGCGGTTTTTTCATGCGACATACACATTATCAAGCCAGATGCACGGATCTATCAGCTTGCTTTACAAGGTCTCGGCGTAAAACCAGAAGAAGCTGTTTTCTTTGACGATTTATCTAAAAATATTGAAGCTGCAAAATCCTTGGGCATCAATGGCATTCTCTGGGAAAATTTTAATCAGGCAAAAAATGCATTTAAAAAACTTGTGTCAGAAAACACAAAATAGGTGAATCACCTTTCAGATAATTTATAAAAACTCTGGAAAAATAATAAAAACAATACTTCTTTTAATACATATTCTGTCTACCAAAGTATATTATTTCTTTTTTAGAATTGAAAAATGCCATAATTTCCTATATTATTTAGGCAATATAAGTTGATTTGGAGCCAATATGAGAATTACCGGCGGTACATTGTGCGGCAGAATTATAAAATGTCCTGATGGAATAATCAGACCAGCAATGGATAGAATGCGAGAATCTTTGTTCAGCATATTGGGAGATTTATCAGGAAAATCATTTTTAGATTTATTTGCCGGTTCAGGCATTCTTTCTTTAGAGGCTGCGTCAAGAGGTGCCGAGCATATTGTGCTTGTTGAAAAAGACAAAATCAAAGTCAACACAATATTCGAAAATGTTTCAATTTCGCCAGTAAAGATACAGTGTCATTTTATGCCGGTTGAGCTGTTTATTATGCGCAACAAAGAGCAGTTTGATTACATCTTTTTAGATCCGCCTTTTCCGTATAAATACCATCAGGATTTGATTTTGAAATGCTCAAAGACAAATGCATTAAAGCCGGACGGAACACTGCTCATACACCGCCCCGCCGAGAAAAAGCTTGACGAGAAAATCGGCAATTTTATTCGTAGTGACCACCGTGTTTACGGCCGTTCTGAAGTAGATTTTTATGTAATTGATAAGTCACAACAATAATATTTACAAAGTGCTATAACGTTAAAGTTTGAATAAAAAAGCTTGATTTATTTCGATAATGCTGTATAATTTTTCTTGAGAGAAAGTTATGTATGATGATTTAAAAAAACTGATTGAAGAAAAAAAAACGGTTGACGGGTTTATCAAAGTCACAGAATCACCAACAAAAACTCTCACCTCTGAACAGAAAGCTATTTTAAATAGAAAAGGAAATGTGTTATTTAATTCCGGTGATGTTAACACTGCCAGAAGAATATGGCTGGCAACCGGTTACTCTGATGGTTTGACACGTGTCGGAGATAGCTTTTTAAAGTCAGGTGATGAACTCTCTGCATTAAAATACTACTGGCTTGCACATAATAAAAATAAGGCAATGCCGCTAATTGAAAAGACAGCCAACATGCTTTCAAGCTTATTGTCTGAAGAGGATTAAAAATATGGACAACTTAGAATCATTCGACATTCTTCCGCCTGATGAGCTTTCCGGAATTTCTAATGCCGGAATGCCTAATAACAGAAACCCAGAAGCTGATTCTTTGCGTAATGAAATTGCAGAATTGTCAAAAGAAGGATATTTCTTCTTAAAAGGAGATAATATCTCAGCTGCAGTTGATTCTTTTAAAAAGATTCTTGCACTTGATGACAATAACAATTATGCATTAGTTGGTCTTGGTGATTCTGCAAGAAAGCAGCATAATTTTTCATTGGCTGCTGATTATTACAACCGCTGTCTGACATATCATCCTTCAAATAATTATGCATTATTCGGTCTTGCTGACTGCTATAAAGCAATGCGCCAGTATCATAAAGCAATTGATATTTGGGAAAGATATCTTGCTCATGATGACCAGAACATTACAGTTTTGACACGTGTTGCTGATGCATACAGAAAAATCAGAGATTTTAAGAACTCAAAAGAGCTTTATCTCCGCGTTCTAGAAATGGAAAAAGACAATCCTTATGCTTTGATTGGTCTTGGCCACCTGCACTATGATTTTAAAGAATATGCTGATGCCCTTTATTACTGGATGCGCATGTACGAAATCGGTGATGATAAAGTTGATATCAGAGTTTTGACATCAATTGGTAACTGTCATCGTAAACTTAAGACTTTTGACAAGGGTGTTCCTTTCTTTGAAAGAGCCCTTGAAATGGATTCAAACAATTTTTATGCATTATTCGGTCTTGCCGACTGTTACCGCGGAATGAATATGCAAGCACGTTCTATTGAATATTGGAACAAGATTCTTAAGAACGACCCGCATAACAAGGTTATTCTGACACGTGCCGGTGATGCCTATAGAACTTTGGGCGATTTCAAAACAGCAACAGAATACTATGAAAAAGCCCTGAATATTGAATTTGACCTTTATGCAGTTCTTGGTCTTGCGCTTTTAAGCAAGGCACAGGGAAATTATGATGATGCCATTGAAAGTTTAGCCCGTCTTGTTCAGGCAGATCCAAAAAATTACAGATTGTACATTGATTTGGCAGACTGCTATGAAAAGAAAGGCGACAAAAAACAGGCAGTCGAAGTTTTGCAGAATTGTCAGCGTCAGGGTATCCGTTCCCAGATTATAAATGAAACTCTTGCAAGACTTCAGCAGGATGCTTGATTTATATGCTGTCTTCAATTACAGGTCTTTTGCCTCAAGAAATTACAGAGAAGCTTGAACTTGACGCTTCATTCAGAGGCAGACAAATATTTAAATGGATTGCACAGGGCGCTGAAACTTTTGATGATATGACAAATCTTTCAAAAGATTTGCGTTCACGCCTGAAAGAAACTGCTTCAGTCTACTCTACCCGCATAAAACAAACATTAACTGACCCGGACGGAACTATAAAGCTTCAGATTGAGCTGCAGGACGGCCGCTGTATTGAGACTGTGCTTTTGACAGATTCTGAAGGCAGAAAGACCGCATGTGTTTCTTGTCAGGCTGGTTGCGCCATGAATTGCGCTTTCTGTCAGACTGGCCGCCTTGGTTTCGGCAGAAATCTTGAACCCGGCGAAATTGTTGAGCAGTTTCTTCATCTTGAAAGAAAAGCCGGCAAACTTGATAATATTGTCTTTATGGGCATGGGCGAGCCTATGCTTAATCTTGATGCCATAAGAAAAACCATTGAGATACTCGGCTCTGAAAACGGCAGAAATCTTTCAAAAAGACGGATTACTTTGTCTACTTCAGGCATTATTCCAGGAATTTATGATTTAGCTGATAACGGCCCGGCTATCAGGCTTGCGGTTTCTCTGACAACAGCAAATGAAGAGCTTAGAAAGCAGCTGATGCCTGTAACAAACGCCAACCCTCTTCAGGATTTACGAAAAGCCATAAAGTATTATACTGAAAAAACAGGCATACGCTGCACTTTAGAAGCTGCGCTGATGCATGAGGTTAATACAAATGACCAGGCTGCAGACGAGCTTATAGCTTTTGCCCAGGGAATTGATGTGCATTTTAATTTAATTCCATGGAATCCTGTTGCATCTCTGCCGTTTAAAGAACCTACAAGGCAGGAAGTTAATCATTTAATGGAAAGGCTTGAAAAAGGCGGAATTTCTGCAACATTAAGAACACGCCGTGGAAGAAGCATTGGCGGTGCGTGCGGTCAACTTGGAAGATCCCAGGTTGAAGATGGTAAAACTGAAAAAATCTGATGAAAGCTGTAAATTAATACAGCTTTTCAGATTGATTATTATAGCTTACAGTTAGATTACAAAGCAATTTTAGAAAGATTAATTGAGAACTGTAACTCCCAAAGAAGAAATAGCGGCATTAATAGCATCTTCAATTCCGCCTACACTTTCATCAAAAGTAACTAAAACCTGTGCTTTCATAGCCGCTGCTTTACATGCAGAAACGCCTGCAACTGCACCTACAGCAGAGTTTATAGCTGCTTCTTTGTCTTCCTCAAGACCTTCTACATAGATTTTCTTATCCATAA
>CAMJMF010000111.1 GCA_946406925.1 uncultured Spirochaetales bacterium
TTTGTGGAGTAATTGTGAATATCTTAATAGCAGAAGACGAACCGAATATTGCAAGCTTTGAAAAACTGGAACTGGAACACGAAGGTTATACAGTAACTCTGGCACAGACAGGCCGCGAAGCCCTGACCATTTTTGAAAAAAGCCTCAACGATGAATCACAAGAACCTTTTTCAATCGTTCTTCTTGATATTATGCTCCCGGAACTGAACGGAATTGAAGTTCTGCGCCGGATCAGAAAATTGTCACAAATTCCAGTTGTGCTTGTTACGGCACGCGGCGAAACCTTTGACAAGGTAAACGGACTGGACGCAGGCGCAGACGACTATATCGCAAAGCCTTTTGCAATAGAAGAACTTTTAGCGCGCATACGCTCCGTTTTAAGACGCTCGGCTCAGCAGGAAACTTCGCCGGCAGCTTCTTCACCGGCTTCATCGTCTGTTATCACGTTTGACCGGCTTACGCTAAATGCGGCAAGTTACGAAGTCTTTATAGACCAGACACTTGTTTCGCTTACAAAAACTGAGTTTCTGCTTTTAAAGTGCCTTCTCTGCCATCAGGGTGAAGTCTTGTCTAGAACTGACATTATCAATGAAGTTTGGGGCGAAGACCACTACATTGACGAAAATTCCGTTGATGTTTATGTCCGCTATTTAAGAACAAAAATCGACGAAGTTTTCAATGTTTCCTACATAACTACAGTTCGCGGAGCCGGTTATACGATTCGGAAACCATCAAATGTTTAGCAGACTTAAGCCTAAGGATATCAGGCTGTCTATTTCAACCCGAATAGCACTGATATTCTGTATCTTAACTTTTTTGATTGTTTCTCTTTCCACATATCTTATAACCAGCCTTTTAAAGACAGCCGTTTTAAGCCAGAAATCTGACGAACTTATAGAACATACAAAACGCATTTCCAATGAATTTATGGACGAAGAAACTCAGTCTGAGTTTATAACGCTTGCAGTAAAGCTTGCACAGGAAGAACCGAATTATTGGCAGAATCTTCAGAGCAGCTTTGATTCGGTTGACCGGCATGTAAGGCAGGCGCGCATTCCATATTACATTTCGTATACGGTGTATTTTGTAACCCAATACGGAACACCTATTCTTTTGGGCTATAACGACCAGTCTCTGCCGGTACTGCCTCTGACAGACGAAATGCAGCCGAAGCGCCTTATAGAAAAGAACTATTACACCGACGGCGATCTGAACATTCTTTATCTGTCTATCCCGTCAGGTTCTTTAAACATACAGACGTCTTTGAACATGGACGTAGACAGCATCGACAAGCTTCTGACAAAGCTTCCGAAAGTCATGCTTTTCTTTGCTATTCCGTTACTGATTATTTCGTTCTTAACGGCAAAGTTCCTTTCTTCAAGAATGCTGCGCCCTGTTGCCGATATTACGCGGACAGCAAACGAAATCAGTGGTTCACAGCTCGACAAGCGGATTCCTGAACCGAATTCAAAAGACGAGCTGCAGGAACTTGCAAAAACGTTCAACAGCCTTTTCGCAAGGCTTCAGCAGGACTTTGAGCGCGAGCGACGCTTTACTTCAGACGTTTCGCATGAGCTGCGCACACCGCTTGCCGTTCTGCTCGGTCACCTTGATTTGCTGCGCCGCTGGGGCAAAACCGACACAAATGTTCTTGATTCTTCGCTTGAAACGCTTTATTCAGAAACAAAGTCAATGCAGTCTCTTGTAGAAAATCTGCTTCTGCTTTCAAGAAGCGAACGGCAGGCACCGCCCGAAAAGCTTTTAGTCAAAATCAATTTTATGCTGCACAAGATTGTCACAGATTTAAAGCTTGTCTCGCCAGAAGTTCTGTTTTCAATTGAATGTCCGCAGGACGCGGTGCTTTTTACGAACCCGGACATTCTGACACAGATTTTGCGCATTCTTATAACAAACAGCATTTTTTACAGCCCGTCTCCGGCAGAAATTACCTTGTCTTTTGACGCCGGTGCAAATTCCCTTTCAGTTTCTGACAAAGGCAACGGAATTGCGGAAAAAGACTTGCCGCACATTTTTGAGCGCCTTTACAGAACAGACGAATCTAGAAACCACAGAACCGGCGGTTCAGGGCTTGGTCTTGCAATTGCCCAGACTCTTTGCAAAAACTTGGACGCAACAATTTCAGCCCAAAGCGAAGGCCTCGGCAAAGGCACAACCATGACAATCAGATTCTCAAAAGAAAGCGGCACAATATAAGCGCAATATAAACGGAGGAACAAATGAAAAAAATTATTCTTACAATTGCCTGCTCAATCTTATGTGCTACCAGCCTTTTTTCTGAAAAATTTAAACTGGATGAATACTACATCGGTCGACGTGAAGAAAAAATGATTCCGGGTGTAGAAAAACACTTGAATGAATACGGCTATATGATTTGGACTGTTGATACAATAGTTATAGATGGAAAATACGATTACCAATTTTTTGAAATTCCTAATATGCGCGCTAGTGAATTTTCTTATTCTACAATAAAAAATGATCCTAAAACTTATGAAATGAACAAAAGAGGCTGCCCTTCATTAGTTTCCTTTGTTGATAACATAAAAGCTTCGTCTGCGCTTAAAGACAAAAATTATTCTTATGATATTGAGAATGTCACTTTCCCATGCAGACCAAACTGCTATGTTCAAAACTTACCTTGGGCAGAAGGAAAAGCTGACGAAGGAATCGGCGAAAGTATCGAGTTTGATATTATGAGTGTTTACGATGCTTATTCTGATGGAGCTGGAAGAAAAGAAATTAGAGGTGATATTTACGTTTCAATTTTGAATGGATTTGTAAATCCTTATAAGCAGCCGCTTTTCTATGAAAATAACAGAATTAAAAAAGCGAGCATTTATGTAGACGGCAAAAAATACATGGATTTGAATTTTAACGATTTTGTTGAATTCACTGAATTTGAAATTCCAGGTGATTCAAAACACGTAAAAATTGTTATAGACGAAGTTTATAAAGGTACAAAATACAATGACACCTGCATAACCAAAATTGATGTTTTCTACTATATGAACTTTTTAGATTAAAGGCATAACAAAGAAAATCCGTTGAAAACAGCAAACCTTAAAATAAGAAATGTTGTTTCGAATCAAAAACACGATTCCTTATTTTGAGGAAAGCTGAAATTTTAAAAAACAAGAATCCTTAAAATAAGGAAAGCCGTTTTGAACAAAAATCACAATTCCTTATTTTAAGGAAAGCCGGATTTTTAAAAAACAGGATTCCTTAAAATAAGGAAAGCCGTTTTGAGTCAAAAACACGATTCCTTATTTTAAGGAAAGCTCAATTTTTAAAAAGCAGAAATCCTTAAAATAAGGATTTTAAAATCCAGATTATCATTTCCTTATTTTAAGGATTTGATAGGTCAAAAATCGAGTTTTGCAGAATGTGTGTCATTGCCGTGCTTTACACGGCAATCCCGAGATTATCGGGTCGAGCCCGATAATGACATTTTTGAAGCAAAAACGACTGTTCAAAAATCAGAACTTGCAAAAAATGCGCATAATAGGCTATTTTATATAAATGGCACGCATAAAACCCTGTATTTTAATTTTATTAGTTGTCTTATTGCTTACATCTTGTCAGACAAGCAAAGGAACATCAAAGCAGAAAAACGGCATAGAAACTGAGCCGGCTTCAGAACAGGCGCAGACGCAAGCGCAGTCACAGTCTGCCAAGCATCAGTCCAAATCAAATCCAAAAGAAAAAGAACCGAACATTGTCAGCGCAAGCATGATTGCGGTAGGCGACAATCTGATTCATGCGCCCATTTATACACAGGCTGAAAACAGGGCAAAAGCCGCAAAACTTGAAAACAAAAACGAAGAAATCCCGAAATATCTTTTTGACAGTGCCTATTCAGAACTTCTGCCTTTTGTAGAACTTGCCGACTTTGCGTTTATCAACCAGGAAACGCTTGTTGCGCCGTCTTTTCCGCCGTCAACTTACCCGAGATTCTGCTCGCCAAAAGAAATGGGCGACTTTGTACTTAATTCGGGCTTTAACATGATAAGCATTGCAAACAACCACATGCTCGATAAAGACGAGGGCGGCTTACGCGATTCTCTGAATTATTGGAAGAAACAGGACAAAGCCATTGTTTCAGGTGCTTTTTTTGATAAAGAAGACATGAACACCGTCAGAATAATCGAAAGGAACGGCATAAAGCTCGGCTTTGTGGCATTTACTTCTTCGCTGAACGGGCTTTCGCTGCCAGAAAAGTCAAATCTGCAGATTGGGCACGCAAACAACGAGGCACAGCTTGAAAAAATGATAAAAGACGCAAAAAACCAGAGCGACCTTGTTGTAGTTTCTGCACACTGGGGCGAAGAATACAAAACCAAGCCGAACAAAACCCAAACTGAGCTTGCGCAGAAGCTTGCCGACTGGGGCGCAGACATAATCATAGGAACTCATCCGCACGTGCTTCAAACTATCGAAGAACTTCGTGCCACTGACGGCAGACGCGTACTTGTTGCGTATTCTCTCGGCAACTTGATTTCAAGCCAGAACGAAGGCCAGCGCGTAATCGGCGGGCTTTTGTCACTGTTAATCGAAAAAAATCTTGATACAGGCGAAACCCAGTTCAGCAATGTATCGCTGCTTCCGCTTGTAACAAACTACGGCAACGGTTTTGCAAATATCGGCATTTACCCAATTACAAAATACACGCCAGACCTTGCAAGCAGACACGGCGTAAAGCGCTTTACAAACAATTTCAATTACAACTACATTTTGAAACAGGCGCAGGACATAATTCCGGCAAAATACCTGATTCTGCCGGAAACGCTTTTCACAAATTCGCCTCTCCGCTACCAAGTCTGGATTATGCGGTAAAGCTCAGCACATGGTTTACCGCTCCGTTTCAAGCTTCTACAAAGACAAATTCGGGTGCAAAGTCTACAAGATTTCGCTTGATGCGGGCTGCACATGCCCAACAAGAGACGGCACAAAAGGAACGGGCGGCTGCATTTTTTGCAGCGAGTCTGGTTCAGGCGATTTTGCGGCGGCGCGGAGCCTTCCAATTGAAGAGCAGATTGAGCAGGCAAAGCAGAAAGTACTGGCTAAAATAGGCAGCAACAAATCAGCGGGCAAATTCATAGCTTATTTTCAGAATTTCACAAACACTTACGGCAACATACAAAGGCTGGAAGCTTTGTGGCTTAAAGCCGCCCAAGCTGAAAACATTGTGGGTGTTGCCATTGCCACGCGCCCCGACTGCCTTGAAGAGCCTGTCCTGCAGGCAATTGCGCGCCTGTGCAAAAAAACTTTTGTGTCTGTAGAGCTCGGGCTTCAGACAACAAACGAAAAAAGCATAAAATATATCAGGCGCAATTATGAAACTAGCGTTTACGATGAATCTGTTTTTAAGCTGCACCAAATCTCAAAAGAAATTCACGTCGTTACGCATATAATCTTCGGGCTTCCGGGTGAAACCGAAGAAGACATGCTCAATACGGTGCGCCATTCAATAAAAGCCGGAACAGACGGAATAAAAATTGCGCTTCTTCACGTTTTAAAGAACACTGACCTTGCAGAAGATTATCTTACGCACAAATTCGAGTGCCTTTCCATGGACCAATATTTTGCGCTTCTGGCTGAAGCCCTTAGCATAATTCCGCAGAACATAGTCATACACAGGCTGACAGGCGACGGTGCTAAAAAGCTTTTGATTGCACCGCTTTGGACTGCCGACAAAAAGCATGTTCACAACGAACTTGAAAAATATCTTTTAAAAAACGTAAAACCTATGCTATGATGTAACAAGAATGCAAAAATGGGGAATGCCATGGCAGAACAGATAACAAACGATTTTATTGCCCAATTCAATTCATTGAGCAATTCTGGAATGCTTGAAAGAAATAAAGATCTTCAGCATGAAAACAGACAGCTCCACAGACTTATTGATGACAGTGCCGCTCTTCTGCTGATTACAAGTGCAGACAGCATGTTTGAGTTTATCAGCACAAGGTTTCTCGATTATTTTCTGCCACAATTCATGGCTTTTCTGATTCAGCCGCCAAGAGAAAATTCAATTCTTCAGTACTGCTACAGAAACATCGGAAGAGTTTCTGACAGAATCGATGATTCTAATTACAAGACACTTCACAGATATTATGCTGAGGGCAACACTGAAAATGACTTTGAAAAAATCAAAGCAAAAATGTCTGATGACGCTTTTTCAAAAGATTTTCTTGATATGCACCCGCTTATGATTTTTCCGTTAAAGGGAATCGGCGGCATTTATGGTTTTGCAATTTTCAGCGACAAACTGACCGGCAATAAATACACAAGCGCAGAGATTGACTACATAACGCACATGTTCAGCGTTCTTTCTGTAATGATTCAGAACGACATGCACTACAAGACATCTATTACAGACCCAAAAACAGGCTTGTACACTTACGATTATTTTGTGAACAAACTTGAGGAAACTATAGCGATTGTCCGCCGCTACAAGCACACAGCCGGTCTTTTGATGATAGACATTGACCTGTTCAAAAACTTTAACGACAAGTGGGGGCATCTTGCAGGCGATAAAGTGCTTATTACAATTTCTGCCGCAATGAGTGCTGTTCTGCGTAAAGAAGACTGCCTGTGCAGGTTTGGCGGCGAGGAATTTGCAATTCTTATTCCGGAGACAGACTCTGTCGGGCTCACCGCGCTGGCTGAAAGGCTAAGACAAACTGTAAGTTCATCTGAAGTGAACGTAAACGGCACAAAACTTGCGGTTACAATCAGCCTTGGTGCGTGCCTTATCTCTTATTCTGAAAAAGCCGAGCCGCGCGTTCTGCTTGACCGCGCCGACAAGGCTCTTTATTTTGCAAAAACAAGCGGAAGAAACTGCTCGGCTTTGTTTCCGGACGGTCTTCTGCGGAGGGCTGCTATTCACCGCGGCATAAGCGAAATTGAGATTCTCTCTTCAACCACAACAAAATAAGGGCAATTATGATAAGCGAATTAACACCAGAAACCTTTGACGAGCTTGTATTCAAAAGCGGCGACACAATCCTTATAGATTTTTTTGCAACGTGGTGCGGCCCGTGCAAAATGATGGCTTCTATTCTTGAAGAATTTGCGGAAGAGCAGGCCGGAAAAGTGAAAGTCTATAAAGTTGACGTAGATGCGCAGGCGCCGCTCGCCGAGCGCTTCCGCATTTTGAGCGTGCCGACTTTGATGGTGGTAAAAAACGGCAAAATCCAGACCCGCATTGAAGGCACCCGCGATTCAGACGGCCTAAAAGAGCTGCTCGGCATTTAAGCTAGAAACAGAAACTGCACACATTGGGGCACTATAAGGAATAGAAAAATGAATGAACAGGAAAAAATCGATTCTTGTATTGGAGACATAGTAGATTTAATAGCCATAAAAATAGGCAACAAAAAAAGAGAAATAAATCCTAGAGATGCTATTTTATGTTCCGGTAATTTGATAGGAATGTTCATGTTCTTATCTTTTAATTTTGATTTTGAAAAACTTTCGCCTGGCGATGTTTTATTATCTAATGAAGCAAATGAACTTGGATCCAAAATAATCAGCCGTCTGCTATATGAATTAAAAAAATATGGAATAGAAATAAAAAATAATAAAGATTCTGATTTGTATGAGAGTTCGCTTTCTTATTTGGAAATTCTCGATCGGCTACAAAAAGATGCAATGGATATAATGTCAAAATACGATTTTAATTATGAACAGGCATATATACTCTGTACATCTGCGGCTGCATTTATAATTCAAAATGTCAGCACAAAAGTTAATGTAAACGAAGGTTTCGCTATTGCACTTTATGGAATAATACAGGGTAGTAAAACTGTTCCTTATAAATATGCGCTTTAAAGCACTCGCCCATATTTGGGCACAGGAGAAGAAAATGAATAAAAGTAAGAAAAAGTTAATTGAAGGTATTATTTTAATATTATTAGTCATCTATCTTATATTTTCCGTATTTTGTTGTGGAATATTTTTTAAGAATAAATATACGAATGGAAACGTTTCTTTTTACTACAATGACATTGAAAATTATAATTTGAACTTGTCTGATAAAGCCAGTTTGGATAACTATTTTTATGAACTGACCAATAAACTTAAAGCAAATCCATTTTATAACAAAGAAAAGAAAATAAAAATTTTTATCTGTGACTCTTATGGTTTGTACACATTTCTTTCAAATCTCAGCTATAAATCAATAGGGCAAACAAGAACATTTGGAAATCATAACTTTATAGTTATAAACAAAACAGATTTCAGTACAAAAAAAGTAATCAGCCAGAATAAAACTAATAATATAAGAAATTTTGAAAGTGTCGTTCTTCATGAAAGCACACATGCTTTTATAACAAAGATTCATTCTTTATTTAACAGATTTTCCCTGCCTGCATGGAAAGAAGAAGGCATCTGCGAATCAATTGCATCAGAAAGTTCTTATGAAATAGAAACTGGCTTGCAAAATTTTCTGTCAGATAAAAGCGATAATTCAAAATCATATAAATATTTTGAATATAGATTAGCCGTTCTCTACATGAAAAATTATGAGCAATTATCATATGAGGAAATTATCAAAGATAAAAGAAATCTATCTGAAATACTAAATAATATAAAACAAATTCCATACAAAGATATTGAAATTTGGTTTTATTAAACAGCCTGACATGCGCTTCAAAGCACCCGCCCGCATTAGGGCTGCAAGGAGGAGAAAAAAATGCTGATTAGAGAAGCTGAAGAAAAAGATGTTCTTGATATAAAGGATTTGTATTTCAATTTTCTGACAAAATATCCGCCGAAAGAGGAACAGAACATTGAGGCATGGAAGCAGCTCATCAATGAATTTACCAAAAGCGAAAGATTATACCTCTTAGTGGTTGAAGAAGATAACCGCGTTGTATCAACTGTACAGCTTGCAATTATTCCAAGCCTGACCCACAACATGCGTGCCTTTGCCGTTGTAGAAAATGTAGTAACGCATGAGGCTTATCGCAAAAAGGGCTTTGCTTCTATGCTCTTGCAGGAAGCAATAAAGATTGCGCAAAACAAAAATTGTTATAAAATCTTTTTAGAAACAGGCTCAAACCGCGAAAGTACATTAAACTTTTATAAAGAAAACGGCTTTGAAATTGACACAAAACATTCGTTTCTTAAGAAACTCTAAAACATAAGGAGCAAATTATGGCAAATATGTTCGATGTCTACAAAAATTATTCAGACTTGTATGACGAATTGGTTAATCATGAAGATTACAACAACAATCTTTTTAAGTTTCTTAACAGCAATATCCAATGGGAAAATAAAGTTGTCGGCGAATTTGGAATAGGAACCGGCAGAGTTACAAAAAACTATATAGACAAGGTTCAAAAGGTCTTTGCATTCGATAATTCGCAGCACATGATTGACAAAGCAAAGATAAACTTGACGAAATGGTCAGACAAAATAGAATATTCCATTATTGACAACAAGCAGATTAATTCCATTGAAAATAAGTTTGACATAATAATTGAAGGCTGGAGTTTCGGGCATTTGGTAGTTCAAGATAATGAAACCAGGGCTCAGACCATTCAAATGCTTATTAAAGAAACTACAAAACGGGCAGACAAAGTCATTTTTATTGAAACTATGGGAACAAACGTAGAATCAGCAAATCCACCGGGAGAAAAACTTGCCCAGTTTTATCATGCACTTGTTGATAACGGCTTTAAAGAATACATAATCGAAACTGATTA
>CAMJMF010000112.1 GCA_946406925.1 uncultured Spirochaetales bacterium
AGCGGGTGGTTGGTTGTGCGCATGCCAGCATGCGCACTGGCTCTTGCGCCACTAAGCCAACGCTAGTTTTCGCGAAGTGAAAACTAGCCAGGTTTGCCTAAACTGCCTATCATGTAGATTTATCCTAATCGCAAACCCGTCATTGCAGGGCTGGCTCAGACAATCTTAGGTTTGATTTTGGGCTATCGGTTATTTTAGTCTAGCATTGGGTTAAACGACGATACTTTGTTATTCTGGAAATTATAGGTTATTCTCCAGAATGAACCCTGTTGTATTCCATTATCTTCTTCCTGTATATACCTGAAAATAAAACCTCTGTAGTTTATGCTAGAAAGATTATCTGTTGAGAAACCATAAACAATTGCAGAACGTCCGTTATAATTTTCTTTATCCTCGTAATATAAGTAAGCACCTATTCCAGCGTAAATGACTTGTTTTCCTTCTGAATTATAAATATAGGCAAAAAGAGTTTTTTCAATATTTTCGAATTTTCCGCACAGAATTATTTCTTCTTTGCCGTCTTTTTCACCGACAAAGTAATATTCTTTTACACATTCAAAAGTTTCACCAGTTTCTTCGTCATCATAAAAATAGCTTTTATAATAAACATAATATTTCTCGTAATATCCTGTGCCGTCATATTCATAGTCTTTCTTTTGATACTCATCAAAATTAACCTTTGAATAATCAGTTGTCATTCTTTCCGGCAAACTCAAATCTTTCGAATCTGTTTTTTCCTGTTCAGTTTCATCTTTTGGTTCTTGTGCTGCTGCCACAGCAACCGCCTGACTTTCTGGAACTGTCTGCTGCGCTTCAGCTTCTGCATCTTTTTTGCAGGACAAAAACAGTGCAACACTAAACACCAAAATCAGCACTGTTTTTGCAAAATCAAAAATTCTTTTACTTTTCATTATAGCTTCTCCTTTTTACATCTATGATACAATAAAACAGAAGAAAAAGCATCCCCTTAGTTTTGCCAATAATTTCTGCATTGCTTTTCTCATTCACTTGACACTTACCGGTCATATTACTAAAATGCAAACGACTTGCAAATTCAGACATCCGCAACAACAAATACCGGGAGTTTTATGAAATCATCAAAAGTATTTTTAACAATCTGCGCAACAATTTCTTGTTTATTTGTTCTTGCAGGCTGCACAAAAAACACCATTAAGCCGAATGAAAAAATCAGCATTGTATGCACAACCTTTCCTCAATATGACTGGGTAAAAAACATTATAGCCGGAAACGAAGACAAATTTTCGCTCACTCTGTTAATGAACAAAGGCTCAGACTTGCACAACTATCAGCCTGCAGCCCAAGACATGGTAAAAATTGCTTCAAGTGATTTATTCATTCACGTTGGCGGAGACTCTGACATATGGATTAAGGATTCGCTTAGAGAAGCAACCAACAAAAACATGGTTGTGCTGAATCTTGTGAATGTTCTAGGCGACAGGGCAAAAGAAGAAACCGACGAAGGCATACAAGAACTTCACCACCACGATGAAGACGACTGTGACGAAGACAACGGGCACGAAGATGAAGAGCATGAAGACGAAGAACTCGAACGCATTTACGAAGAACATTCTGATCATGCAAGACACATTCATACAGACGAGCATGTCTGGCTCTCTTTAAGAAATGCTGAAATTTTTGTAAGCAAAATTGCAGAAGCCATTGGAAATCTTGACGCTGCAAATAAAGCTGAATACAAAGCCAATGCTGATAAATATAACGCAAAACTCAAGGAACTTGACGCAGAATACACAAAGGTAACTGCCGATTCTGCCAGAAAAACAATAGTTTTTGGTGACAGGTTCCCATTCAGATACTTGGTGGACGATTATGGTCTTGAATATTTTGCGGCTTTTTCGGGCTGCAGCGCAGAATCAGAAGCAAGCTTTGAGACAATTGCTTTTTTAGCTGACAAGGTTTCAGAACTATCTCTGCCGGTTGTATTCACAATTGAAAAATCTGACCGGAAAATTGCACAGAGCATCATTGCAAATGCCGGAAGCACAAGCGCACAAATACTCGTGCTAGATTCAATGCAGTCTGTTACATCAAAAGACATTGAAGCCGGGGCAAATTACCTTGATTTTATGAAAAAGAATCTGGATGTTTTAAAAAGAGCATTGAATTAGAAGGAACAACGAATGGCATATATCACAGCTGAAAATCTACAGTTAGGTTACGATAATACACCTGTTGCGGCTCCACTTTCATTCTCTGTAAGCAAGGGCGATTATCTTTGCATTATAGGCGAAAACGGCTCAGGCAAAACCACATTGATAAAGACTCTGCTAAGACTGATAAAGCCGCTTTCGGGCACAATCAAAAACGGTGACGGGCTTCTGCCTAACGAGATCGGCTACTTGCCGCAGCAAAATGCCATTCAAAAAGATTTTCCGGCTTCTGTATTTGAGATTGTGCTTTCGGGCACATTGCCGAAATGCGGGTTCAAGCCCTTTTACGGCAAGGCTGAAAAGCAGCTTGCCCTTGATTCAATTGAAAAAATGGGCATCTCTAACCTGAAAAACATCTGCTACAGAACGCTTTCAGGCGGACAGCAGCAGCGCGTTCTGCTTGCGCGCGCCTTGTGTGCAACTTCAAAGCTTATATTGTTAGACGAGCCGGTAACAGGGCTGGATCCGAAAGCAACAAACGAGCTTTATCTTCTTATTAAAAAGCTTAATTCTGAAGGCATAACAGTAATTATGGTTTCGCACGACATTATGGGCGCACTGCCCTACGCAAGCCATGTGCTCTGCATCAAGAAAGACAACAGCATTTTCTGCACTGCTTCTGATTACGTGCGCGCTCATAAGGAGACATTGGGCAAATGACAGGTTTTTCTTCTATATTTAGTACATTGCATTTTTATATTGGCTTTCCGTTTGTGCGCTATGCACTGATTGTAGGCGTGCTGATTGCGCTCTGCTCTTCGCTTTTTGGTGTTACGCTTGTGCTCAAGCGCTATTCGTTCATCGGTGACGGGCTTTCTCATGTGGCTTTTGGCGCAATGGCTGTTGCAACAATCTTTAACCTTGCAAGCGACACTGTATTGATTATGCCTGTTACTGTGGTTGCCGCTATTCTGCTTTTACGCACAGGGCAGAACACCAAAATAAAAGGCGATGCCGCTATAGCAATGCTCTCTGTTAGCGCGCTTGCAATCGGTTATCTTGTGCTGAACATTTTCTCAACTTCGGCAAACATTACAGGCGATGTGTGCAGCACATTGTTCGGCTCAACCTCAATTCTGACTCTGACTAAAAACGAAGTAATAATGTGCACTGTTTTTTCTGTGCTTGTGGTTATTTTCTTTGTGCTTTTCTACAACAGAATCTTTGCCGTTACCTTTGACGAAACTTTCGCAAAAGCAACAGGTGCAAAAGCTGATTTGTACAATCTTTTAATTGCAGTTATTACCGCAATTATCATTGTTCTGGCAATGAACCTTGTAGGTTCGCTTCTCATTTCTGCGCTGATAATCTTTCCGGCACTTGCCTCTATGCGCATTTTCAACAACTTTAAGAGCGCCGTAATTTCATCGGCTGTTATTTCTGTTTTCTGCGCTGTAACAGGCATTCTGCTTTCAATTCTGTTCTCAACCCCAGTCGGCTCAACAATAGTAGCCGTAAACATCGTGATTTTTCTCATAAGCACGCTCATTGAAAAGTTCTTTTCGCGGTAGTTTTTGTATACACCAGAGATTGCTTCGCCTTCAACTCGCAAAGACGCGCCTGTCACTGGTGCCGGCGAAGCCGTTCAGTGTAATTGAAAAGATATTTAATTCATGGTAACATTTGCCAATTATATCTAGATACCACTTCAAGCCAGTTGTGGAAAAAGGAGAATAAAATGGCAAACGAAAAAGATGCACACGCATGTACGCTCGACAAAATCATCAGTCTTTGTAAAAGACGCGGTTTTGTTTATCAGGCATCAGAGATTTACGGCGGTATGGCAGGTGCATGGGACTACGGACCACTCGGTGTAGAATTTAAACGCAATATTCAGAACGAATGGTGGCATTACATGACACAGCTTCACGATGATGTTGTTGGACTTGATTCCGCAATTTTCCAGCATCATACAACATGGGAAGCTTCAGGCCACGTCGGTCACTTTTCTGACCCGATGGTAGACTGCTGCGAATGTAAAGCACGTTTCCGCGCAGACACACTTATTGAAGACTACTGCGAAAACCATAACGCAAAAACTGATAAACCAGTTGACACAATGAGCCACGAAGAAATGAAGGCTTTTATTGATGCAAACATAAACTGCCCTACCTGCGGCAAGCACTCATGGACAGACGTCCGCGAATTCAACCTTATGTTCAAGACTTATCAGGGCCCTGTTGCAACAGAATCTTCTCTTGTTTATCTCCGTCCTGAAACATGTCAGGGTATTTTTACAGATTTCAAGAGCATCGTTCAGTCTAACCGCATGAAGGTTCCTTTCGGCGTTGCACAGGTTGGTAAATCATTCCGCAATGAAATCATCTTCAAGAACTTCATTTTCCGCACATGTGAATTTGAACAGATGGAAATGGAATATTTCTGCAAACCTGGAACAGAAGACGAAACATTTGACCGCTGGAGAAAAGACCGCTGGCAGTTCTATTTGAAATACGGTATCAAAGAAGAAAACCTCAAATGGCACCACCACGACAAGCTGGCTCACTATGCAAAAGACGCATACGATATTACTTACAATTTCCCAATCGGTTTTGAAGAAATTGAAGGTATCCACAGCCGCACAGACTTTGACCTTTCTCAGCACATGAAATATTCAAAGAAAGACATGAGCTATATCGACCAGGACGACGGCAACAAGAAATACATTCCGTATGTTATTGAAACATCTGCCGGTCTTAACAGAAACTTCCTCATGTTCCTCTGCGAAGCTTACGAAGAGCAGAACGTCGGCACAGACGGTGCAGAAGACTACCGCACAGTTCTTCACCTTGACCCGCGCCTTGCACCTATTACAGTTGCAGTGCTTCCGTTGATGAAAAAAGACGGAATGGCTGAAAAAGCTAAAGAGATTCAGCAGGAACTCAAAGAAGACTTTGTAACTGACTATGACCAGAGCGGCACAGTCGGCAAACGCTACCGCCGCCAGGACGAAGTTGGTACACCATTCTGCGTTACAATTGATCCGGGTACACTTGATTCAAGCAGCCCAGAATACAATACAGTAACATTGCGTTTCCGCGATTCAATGGAACAGGTTCGTGTTCCAATTGCTGAACTGACAGCAAGAATCCATCAGGAAATCAAGAACTACACACGCAAATAGTTTTCAGCATGGGGCTGTAGCGGCTTAATGCCGCTTTGCAGCCCCGCTTTCTTAGAATCAAGGCTTTATTATGGAATATATCACATTAGGAAAAACAAAGTTACTTGTAAGCCGTACAGCTTTCGGTGCGCTGCCAATTCAGCGGGTAAAAGACAAATCTGAAGCCTGCGCCATAATCAGAAAGGCATACGAATCTGGCATCAATTTTTTTGACACAGCCAGAGCTTACAGCGACAGCGAGAGCAAGCTTTCTTCTGCTTTGTGTGATGTGCGCAACGACATAATAATTGCAACTAAAAGCGCCTCAAAAACTAAAGAGGCAATTCTGCAAGATTTGCACACAAGCCTTGAAACCCTGCATACTGATTATATTGACCTTTATCAGCTTCATAACCCTTCTGTTGTGCCAAAGCCTGGCGACGGAAGCGGCATTTATGAAACCCTAAAGCAGGCACAGAAAGACGGAAAAATACGCTACATCGGCATAACAAACCATTCGCGTCTTCTGGCACTGGACGCCGCATTGTCAGGGCTTTATGACACTGTACAATATCCGTTCAGCCTGCTTTCTAATTCCGAAGAAATTGACCTTGTAAGAATGTGCAGCCAGCTTGAAATAGGCTTTATTGCAATGAAAGCACTTTGTGGCGGGCTGCTTACAAATATTCCGCTTGCCTTTGGTTTTATACGCCAGTTTGAGAACGTTATTCCAATTTGGGGCATTCAGCAGCAGGCTGAACTTGAGCAGTTTTTAGCTTTAGAGGCGCACCCGCCTGTTATTGACGACGCTTTTAACGCAGCAATAGAAGCCGAGCAGAAAGAGCTTTCCGGCAATTTCTGCAGAAGCTGCGGCTATTGCCAGCCCTGTCCTGCACAAATTCCGATTGAGAACGCAAACAGAATGAGCCAGCTTTTAAAGCGCGCGCCCAAAGAACTGTGGCTTACACCTGAATGGCTTGAAAAAATGAACCGCATCGAAAACTGCACAAAATGCGGCGCATGTGCTTCGCGCTGTCCTTACCACCTAAAGCCGTTTGAAACGCTTCCGTCTCACCTCGCAGATTTCCGCGCGCAGTATGAAGCCTTTCACGCAAACCAGAACTAAAGTCTCTATCTATACAATTTGATAAACTCAATGTATTATGCATACTATGAATAATATCTTTGTAAATCAAATTGGTTTTTTGCCGCAGGCACAGAAGACAGCTGTTATAGAAGCCTGCCTTTCATCTTCTGGAAAATTTTCAATTAAAAACGAATCTGACGAAATAGTTTTTGAAGGAACCGGCAAACTTTTTAAGAACGACGCATTAAGCGGCGGTGATTTCTATCTGTTTGATTTTTCAGACTTTACAGGCACAGGCTTTTTTCATTTGGTCTCTGGCAAAGAAACAAGCCCCGCCTTCAAAATTGCAGACAATGTCTACAATGATTTGTTTTATTCAATTCTCAGATATTTTTCTCTTTCAAGATGCGGCGAGCAGATAAACGACAAAGACTGGGGGCATAAGCCCTGCCACACAGGCAAAACCCGCATTTATGGAACAACCCAATATATAGAAGCTTCTGGCGGCTGGCATGATGCCGGAGACTACGGCAGATATGTTGTTGCAGGCAGCAAAACGATAATGGACCTGCTTCTTGCCTATGAAATTCTTGAACAGCAGGGAACGCTTAACAAGATTGACTTTGACATTCTTGGCGAAGTGCGCTTTGAGCTTGAATGGTTTCTGAAGCTTCAGCGCGCAGACGGTGCCGTTTATCACAAAGTTTCATGCGCCGGTTTCTGCGGTTTTATTCCGCCTGAAAACGAAGAAGAAGAGCTGATTGCATCTCCGGTCTCTACGTCTGCAACAGCCGATTTTGCAGGCTGCCTTGCGTTTGCGTACTCTTTCTTTTTGAAAAAAGACAGGGAATTTGCAGAAAAGCTTCTTGAAGCCGCTAAAAAAGCGCAGAATTTTCTGGACATAAACTGCGATATAGTTTTTGACAATCCGCCCGGAATCTCAACCGGAAGCTACGGCGACTGGAACCTTCAGGACGAGCGTTATTTTGCGCTATGCTCGCTTTTTGGCGCAACAAAAGACGAGGCTTATCTTGAAAAAGCCTTGTATATCCGCAACAAGGGCAAAGACTTTCATTCAGCTCAAGCATGGACAGAAGCTTTTAACTGGGGAAGTGTTGCAGGCTACGGAAGCGAAATTCTTTTAAAGAACGAAGCTTTTATTAAAGACAAATCTCTAATAGAAGAAATCAAACAATATTTTATAGAACATTCAAAAATGCTTCTTGCCAAAATCAGCATAAACGCATTCAATGTTGCAATTACAAATATTCCATGGGGAAGCAACGGCTATCTTATGGACGAAGTTCACGCAATGAAAGTTGCCTATGACATTACAAAAGACATGAGCATTTTCAAAGCGGCAGAGCTTCAGCTGAACTATCTGCTTGGAAACAATCCTAACGGCTACTGCTATGTTACAGGCTTCGGCACAAAGCCTGTTGTCAACCCGCATCACAGACAGTCCGCCTATTTTAACAGAACCATGCCCGGAATACTTGCGGGCGGACCATGTGCAGGGCTTCTTGACGCAGCAGCTAAAAAACACCTGGCAGGCAAAGCGCCGCTTCAATGCTACATAGACCACAACGAAAGCTACAGCACAAACGAAATTGCCATATACTGGAATTCACCGCTTGTGCTGGCTCTTGCCTGGCTTTTCCGCTGACAAACAGATTGTTTAAGAACTATAAAGGAGAGCCTTATGTTAAAGAAAAAACTCACATCACTCCTCTCCCATGTACACCACAGACCCATAAATAGACTTATTTATGCATTTATGCTATTCTAAGCTAATTTTGATATAATTCACTCACAAGGATTCTCCATGATAAAAGAAAAAATCGTTGTACTGGATTTTGGAAGTCAGTATGCACACCTTATTGCAAAACGGTTTCGCCTTTTAGGCTATTATTCTGAAATTGCGCTGCCATCTGCCTCTTTAGAAGCTTTTGAAGGCGCAAAAGGCATTGTTCTTTCCGGCGGTCCGGCATCTATTTATGATAAAAACGCACCGGAATACAATCCTGCATTTTTCAACCTTGACATTCCGATTCTCGGCATGTGCTATGGTCACTACGTTGTAAACAAACAGTACGGCGGAAAAATCGAAAAAGCCGCAACCGGCGAATTCGGTTACGCTACACTTGAGAAAACACCCGGAAAAGAGTGCCCGCTTTTTGAGGGCATATCAATGCCGACACAAGTCTGGATGAGCCATCAGGACGGCGTAACAGTTCCGGGCAATGGCTTTGAGGCTGTAGGATTCACCAAAGACTGCCCTTTTGCAGCCGTTCAAAATCTAGAGAAAAAACGCTTTGGTCTTCAGTTTCACGTTGAAGTAAAAGACACACCTTGCGGCGACACAATTTTTGCAAACTTTGCAAAATTCTGCAAAATGCAGAAGAACTGGGATCAGGATCAGGTTTTAAGCCACATAATGAAGTCAATCACTGATACAGCAAAAGACAAGAACGTGCTTCTGTTTCTTTCTGGCGGCGTAGACTCTACAGTTGCATTTGCGCTTTTGAACAAGGCGCTCGGTCAGGACAGGGTTCTTGGTCTTCACATAGACAACGGCTTTATGCGCAAGAATGAGTCTAAAACTATTGCCGAGCAATATTACAAGGCAGGCTTTACAAACTTTATCTGTGAAGACGCTTCAAAGACGTTCCTTGCTGCCATCGAAAAAAAGACAGACCCACAGGAAAAGCGCAAAGCTGTTGGCGAGACATTCATCACTGTCAGAAACGAAGTTGTTGAAAAACAGCATCTCAATCCTGAAGAATGGCTTCTCGGTCAGGGCACGCTCTATCCAGACATCATCGAATCGGGCGGAACTAAAAATTCACATGTTATCAAGACACACCACAACCGCGTAGACGGCATTCAGGCTTTGATTGCAAAGGGTCTCATCATTGAGCCGCTCAAAGATTTGTACAAAGACGAAGTCCGCCTCATCGGGCGCAAAATCGGGCTTGAAGAAGTGCTTGTTGCACGCCACCCGTTCCCGGGTCCTGGTCTTTCAATCAATGTTTTGTGCAACGACGGAAAATCATGGAGCAAAAAAGACGATGAAGACTTTGCCGCCGCACAAAAAGAGCTTGACGAAGTTAAGCTTGATATGTTCTGCCCTGACTGCACAAGCTCGCTCAAGAGAAGCGTGCTTCCGGTACGTTCGGTAGGTGTTCAAGGTGATTTCAGAACTTACCGATTTCCTGCCCTTCTTACGTTCAAAGACGAAGGCGAAGGCTTTTATCATTTTCCGCATAAAAGAGAAAAAGTTGAAGCATGTTCTTCTGCAATTACGAATTCAGCTTCATTCATCAACAGAACTTGCATAAAGCTTTAT
>CAMJMF010000113.1 GCA_946406925.1 uncultured Spirochaetales bacterium
GAAGCATTTTCAAAGCAGATAGATTTATCAAATTCTTCGGCCATTCTGAATTATGGCGTGGGCGCACAGAGAAAGCTTTCAAGCTTTGCAGAAAAGGCGCTTGAAGGCGTGCGCACCAAAGACATGGGCGAAGCCGGCAACATGATTACAAAGCTCAACACCGAGCTAAGAAACCTTGACTTTGACGACAACGACAAAGGCTTGAAGGGGCTTTTCAAAAAAGGCGCAAACAAGCTTGCAACGCTCAAGGCCAAGTATTCAAAGATTGAAACAAACATAAACGAAATTACAACCGAGCTTGAAAAGCATGAAATTATGCTGCTCAAAGACATTGCCATGCTTGACCAGATGTACGAAGCGAACCTTGCATATTTCAAGGAACTTTCGATGTACATTGCGGCCGGCAAGAAAAAGCTTGACGAAACGCGCAACACGGAGCTTGTCAGCCTTCAGAACAAGGCTAAAGAAAGCGGCCTAGCCGAAGACATTCAGGCTGCAACTGATTTAGCCGGCATGTGCGACCGCTTTGAAAAGAAGATTACGGATTTGCAGATTACAAGAACGATTGCGCTTCAGACCGCGCCGCAAATCAGAACTGTTCAAGGCTCAAACACACAGATGGCTGAAAAGATTCAGTCTACAATCGTCAACGTCATTCCGCTGTGGAAAAACCAGATGGTCATTGCCATCGGCGTGGAACATTCAAAGCAGGCGGCAAAGGCGCAGCGCGAAGTTTCTGACATGACCAACGAACTCTTGCGGAAAAACGCCGATGCGCTCAAGATGGCGACAATCGAAACCGCCAAAGAATCTGAACGCGGCATAGTCGATATGGAAACGATTAAGCACACGAACGAGCAGCTCATCAGCACTATGGACGAAGTGCTCCGAATTCAGGCCGAAGGCAAAGAACGCCGCCGCGCCGCCGAGCAGGAGCTTTCTCAGATTGAGCACGAACTTAAAGCCAAGCTGCTCGAAGCTTCAAGGAGCTAATTGCACTTTTTATGTGCGATTAAATGTCATTGCCGGGCGTGACCCGGCAATCTCGGGTTCGCGGTTAAGTTTACTGCAAGATTCCCGCGTCAAGCGCGGGAATGGCAGTGGCGGTTGTCCCATGTACAGTGGCGGCTCAAGCCGGTGACATTCATCATTGACAAAACCGCCGCGAAAACGTATCTTCATGATAATGACATCGCAAAAGACGCTGACTTTTAGTCAGCTTAAACTGTTTGATTGTACTCTGGCGCAGCTGATACAGAGAACGCACATTCTGGAATCAAAAGACTATATTCAGCACGGCGTTACCTCTATTTTTGACCACTGCCTTAATGTTGCCTTAATCAGTCTGAAACTAGCATGTCTTTTAAAACTTGCTGTTGACGAAAAGTCTCTGATAACAGGCGCTCTGCTTCACGATTATTTTCTGTATGACTGGCACAAAAAAGAAAGCAGCCCGAGCTGGCACGGCTTTAAGCACCCTGCAATAGCACTTGCAAACGCCAGAAGAGATTTTCCTATTAACAGGATTGAAACTGATATAATAATCAACCACATGTTTCCGCTTACGTTCTTTCATTTTCCAAGAACGAAGGAAGGCTGGCTTATTTCTATAGCAGATAAATTCTGTTCGGTTGCCGAAGTTTTCAGGCTGCAAAAATACAAGGAGAGCCAGTGGACGGCTCTTTCTTATGATTCAGAGGCAGAAGAAGAGCGGCGCCTGCGGTGACGTCTCGGCGGCTTTTTGTTCCTTGAATTTGTGTTTTTTCCGTCTATTAAAACCCAGCCGGCTAAAGCTGCAATAAAACAGATTATGGTTATTGCTATGCAGCCGATCCAGCCGCTTCTCTCAAAAGGCAGCGGTACGTTCATGCCGAAAAAGCTTGTAATAAGAGTAGGCACAGCCATAACAAGTGAAATAACGGTGAGCCGCTTCATTACAATGTTCATGTTGTTCGAGATAACAGACGCAAAAGCTTCGGTCATTCCGGCAAGAATGTCGCTGTAAGTATCTGCCATCTCAATAGCCTGTCTGTTGTCAATTTCAACGTCTTCAAGCCAGTCCTTGTCATCAGCATCAAGTGAAATAAGGCGCGTCTTTGAGATTTTCTCAAGTAAAAGCTGATTGCTCTTCAAAGAAGTTGTAAAGAAGACCAGCGACTTTTCGAGGTTCAGCAAGTGAATCAATTCTGTGTTTTTAATTGAAACAAGCATTTCAGTCTGAATTGTGGCAGAGCGTCGGTTTATCTCTTTAAGATAGCGCAAGAATGTAGAGTCTGCCCTGTTCATTATCTGAATTGTAAAAGCCGGAAAGTCATTCAGCCTCAAATTGCGGATTCTGTTCGTGCTTATGTCTTTAAGCACTTCACAGTCTGTCCAGCATATTGTAATGATTGTCGATTCTAAAAAAATTATACCTAATGGAATTGTGAAATAGCTTATGTCATTTGCCGGCTCAAAAACCGGAAGACGCATGATTATAAGCACATAATCATCATCTTTTTCAATTCGCGAAAGCTCGTCCTGGTCAAGAATATCGAGAATATGGTCTTTCTGAATGCCGTATTCATCTTCAAGAACGCGTATGTCCTCGCGTGTTACTGAGCGTGCGTCAACCCAAAGCTTTTTCTTTGGGTCGATTGCATCGTCTTCACATTTTGTTAATTTTCCGTTTTCCTGCTGCCAAAAAGTAATCATGTGCGCCTCTTTTTTTAGATGGCATCAATAAGTCTGAAACTACAGATGCCGGATTGAAGCGCCTTAAAGCCTGTTTATCTGATTGAGGAGCTGTAGAAGGCGCCGTTTGTTACGAAAGAATCACTATGACTACTACCAGGGTATGTATCCATGATGATACGCCTCCTAAAGAAAGGGATTGCATGGCATAAGACATGCATAAACTATAGTGCGATATTACTCCGTAAGGACGAAAACGTCAACAGCCTACAAGGGAGGACACCAGCTCGGAGTCCGAAGGCCGCTGGTTTCCTCCCTTGAACCCACCTTCTTTGGCCACGGTCTAAGGGCTCTGCCCTTAGAAATCCCGAACATTATTTTTTACATATTGTATTTGTGATGTTTTTCAGTTTAAACTGTAAAATATTTTTGCGCAACATAAAAAAACTTTTTTTTCTTGTTTTCAGCAAAATTATGATATATCCTATTTATATGAAAAAGATTCTTGTTGCTTCTACTAACCAGCAGGTTATAGAAACTGTTAAACTCAGCTGCAAAAAATATGCTACTTATTTTGACGCAGACTACTACAACGACACAGACGAAGCTCTTAGTTCCATTGATTATGAACTTCCTGAAATTAAGATTATAGACTTTACGTCAAAAGAAATTGACTGTCACCGAATAATTGCGACTATCGATTCTGACCCATGGCTGCATAACGGCGGCATCATTGCTGTTGTTTCAAACGCTGCGCAGGCGCAGGAAGTTGATGAACGCAAAGACCCGAACATTCTTATCGTTCAGACTTTGATTAACTTTAAAGAAAACTTTACGCGACTGCTGCGCATTTTGTGGCGCAACCAGCATTTCCTGTTTAACCGAGGTATGCAGGAAAACTTTGGCGGCAAAGAGACCGGCTCTTTTGTCTGCGGAAACGACCCGATGGATTTCAGACTGTACACACGCTTTTTAGTAGGCTATATGTACAGCTCAAACCGTATCAGCGATGATGACCTTTATTCATTGCAGACTGTACTCATGGAGCTTTTGACAAACGCCCTTGAGCACGGCAACTGCGGAATAACCTACGACGAAAAGACTGAATGGCTTGAAAAAGGCGGAAACATTCTTTCGCTCATAGCCGAAAAATGCAAGCAGCCTGAAATTGCTTCAAGACAAATCCGCATTGCTTATGCAATCGGACGGACAAAGTCTAAATTCGTTATCCGCGATGACGGCGAAGGTTTTGACTGGCGCAAGCACCTGAACAAAGACTTTTCAGAAGAAACCCATGGCCGTGGCATGAAGCTTTCAGAAAGTCTTGTTTCTTCGCTTACCTACAACGAAAAAGGCAACGAAGTTTCTTTTGAAATAAACAACTTGAAAGATGCCGCAAACACAATTCCGATCATCATGCAGTCTTTTGCAAGCATCAACTTTATAGACAGACAGATTGTCTGCCGCGAGAACGAAATAAGCAACGACCTGTACTTTATTGTAAGCGGACGCTACGCAATTTACACAGACAACAAGCTTGTTTCTGTGCTTTCACCAAACGACATGTTCATCGGAGAAATGGCGTTTTTGCTGAACGACAGACGCTCTGCCACAGTTATGGCAATCGGCGGCGGCAAGCTCATCAAAATCCCGAAAGTTTCATTCCTCAATCTTATAAGACGCAACCCGCATTACGGCATCTTCCTTTCAAAGCTGCTCGCACAGCGTCTTTTGAATTCAACCCAGAAAATGCTTGCGCTTACGGCACAGCTTGAAGACTTGAAAAAGCAGATTGAGATTCCGTCTGAACTGCCGCCGTTGGATTAATCTTTTAAGTTTGGGTTTTATATAAATGACTGTCGGTTTTTGCAAAACAGTTTGTACAAAGCAAAAACCGACACTTTTCGTGGATTAGACTTCGTTCGTAGATTAAACTGCTACGAAAAGCACAAAGCCGCCGGTTTTTGAGAAACAAAAAGCGGCTCTTTTCGCAGATTGGACTTTGTCCGTAGATTAAACTATTGCGAAAAGCACAAAACTGCCGGTTTTTGTGAGCAAAAAGCGGCGTTTTTCGCCGATTAGGCTTAATTTGTAGATTGAACTGCTGCGAAAAAATTAGGTCGGGCGGTGGGCTTTCTTGCGTTTTTTCTCAAGGTATTGGGCAGCGTCAGCTTCTTTAAGCAGAGCGTCCAGGTCGACGTTATTCTCGTCAAAAAAAGTTGCACCAAGACTTATTGATAAAACAAATTCTTCTTTTGCAGTTTTATTCCATTCTTCGCACAATTTATCTATGTGGTCTCTTATTTTGTCATAAATATTCTGAGAGAGACCCAAAGCTACAACAGCAAATTCATCTCCGCCAAGACGCCCGATAATATCAGTGCGGCGGAAAGCTTTTGTTAAAATTTCAGCTTCTGCCTTAATAGCCCTGTCGCCTGCTTCGTGACCAAAAGTGTCGTTAATCTTTTTTAAGCCGTCCATATCACCGTAGATAACCATGCCTGTCTGGCGTATGTCCATGGCAATGTTTATAGACTGCTGCCCTACGCTCATAAAGCCGCGGCGGTTCAAAAGCTGCGTCATCTCGTCAGTGCGTGAAAATTTCATAAGGCGCATATTGCTTTCTTCAAGCTGCTGTCTTCGGTTTACTTCACGCTGATTAATAAATGCAGAACCAAAAAGACACGAGAAAGTGCGCGCCACAATTCTGTACATACAAGGGTCAAAATCACCTGTACGCCAGACAACGTAGCCGTACTGCACATTCTGCTGATACAAAGAAAAAATAGTTACAGTCTCCAGAGTATCTGCAATAAACTTAGACGGCAAAAAGCCTTCATGCGGGTTAAAATAAATCGGCTCTGTAATATTCTTTGTGTCAAATCCGATTTTGTCGTCATAGCCGGCAAAAAGCTTAACACGTTCAGGCATTGCAAAATGAATGAACTCATCAATTTCAATCGGCGGCTCATAAAGGCACACAGACATAGCACTACAGTTGAACATACGGCAGTCATCGTTCAATGTATCTTTCAAAAGCTGATATGAAGCATATTCAAGACGGTGCATCTGAAATTCAGTAATATTTGCAAGCTGATTCTTTTTTCGGTTCCATTCCAATGCCGCAGACAATTTCTGTGAAGTATTAAAACGAATTATCTCGCCGCTGTCGGTTATTGTGTTAATACTTGAATTGTGCTTTACACAGCCGCAAGACTGCCGGTATTTTACCTGCGCGTCAATATAAGTTACAGGCTGAACGGCTTCACCGGCATATAATTTTGCGGCAATCCCCACAGCACAAAAGCCCTGCTCTTCTATCTGCTGGTTCACACTGGTTAAAGAAGGCTGAATCAGAGAAGAGCGCGGAATATCATCAAAACCGCACAAGCGTAATTTTTTTGGAATGCTGATATTATTATCTTTGCAGAAATCAATAACAGCATAAGCCATGTCGTCATTGAGCGAAACTATAGCGTCAAAATCAAGCCCGTTGTGCTCTTTTGCATAAGCTATAATTTGAGGCATAATCGAAAAATAAGTAAACTGACCATAAATGATAATTGATTCATCGGCTTTTAAGCCGTGTTCTTTCAATGCTTCAAGAACAATACGCTTTCGATCTTCTGCATCTTTTGATTCCAATGCAACGCCAAGAACACCGATTTTCTTGCAGCCATGTTTATCAATCAAATGGTTTACAAGATTTTTTAAAGCACCTGTACTGTCTACAACAACACTCGGAAAATTCGGAATTTCCACGCCGATACTGACAACCGGCAGAGGCTTAAAATAATTTAAATATGAAATGAATTCATCTGTAGAAATATTGTGCATTTGAATAGCAGACGCACAAAGCAGCACGTCTATATTATTCTGAGTAATGAAAAAATCTACAGAACGGCGCTGATATTCATTTTTTGACCATGTGCAGTTAAATTCGCCGACGGTGAAAACAAAAAGTTGTGCACCTACTTTTTCACAGCCCTGCTCAATTCCTTTTATCAATTCCATTGAATATTCGGAATCTGCATCATGAATAAGCAAACCGATTTTTATATGAATTCTTTCCACAGAAATAAGGATACATCAACTTTTTTGAAAAGTCAAAAATTCTTGTTTTCACCGTCTTTGCTCCAGGCAACGGCATGCTGGTAAGCCGGGCAATACCCTTTGACGCTTTAAGGCTGCCGCATTTTACCTTTCGGGGTCTACTTTCCAGCGCAGGCGGAGTACGCCGTCTTTATAATCTGAGCTGATAATACGGAATTTTCCAATTTCGCTTGTGTTTGCAACATGTGCGCCTATGCAGAGACAAACATCGTAATCACCGACAAAAACAAGCTTTACCATCTCGCTTGCGTCTTGTGGCAGGCGGGATAAATCTGTATATTCTGAGGCTTCCTGGCGCGTAACAACCTTGCTGAAAACATCAAGGTTTCTTGAGATTACTTCGTTTACTTCTGCTTCTACTTCAGCCAAAGCTTCTGCAGACGGAACTTTTGACGGGTCTTCAAAGCGGTAGTCGCATTTTGACTTTTTGGCTTCGATGTGAGCACTAAAAGAACGTCCGCAATTAAAACGGCGACACATTGCCTGATTCAAAATGTGCTCGGTTGTGTGCATCGGGCGGCAATAATCTTTTTTTGGTGCATTCAATTCATTATCGTTATTCACGTTAAAATTATAGCACGATATTCCGCTTTTGCGCAGCTATTCTGAAAATGCAGAAGCAGATGTCGTCAACCTTGAAAAACATCTGTAAAGTAGCCTGAAGCAGAGACCGGCTCAACGCCTGCAAGGTGGCGGGTGCAGCCGATAACCTGCGTTCTGAACATTGCCGTTCCAGTAACGCGCTCTTCAGCATTGAGAACCGTTACAGAAGTTGGTGCAACAAAAAAATTGTGAAACAGCTGTGCAGGCGAAAAGCCCAAAAGATGAGCAATAATCACAAAGCTGACACCAAGATGACAGAAGAACACCAGCGTTTTTCCGTCCTGCGCGCTTATGCCGCAGCCGGTCGGCTTTGTATGCTCTGTCTTGTAAACAGCCCCGGAGCGTATATAGCCATGCTTTGCAAGAATTGAATCTATGCCGTTTTTAACTTCCTCAAAGTTTTTGCGAAGATCACCTGTTTTTAAGACTTCGGCTTCTGTCCAATGGTCTTTGTCATAAAAATGCGGGTCATTAGTCCATAAATCAGGCATAAAATCCCAAGGAATTCTGTCTTTGCCTGTTTCAGGATCTTTTATAGTTACGTAAAACTCTTTGAGCCACTCAAAAGTCTGGGCGGTTCTGTTGAGCTTTTCAAGTGAATAGCGGGCAGTTTCCTGCGCACGTCCTAAAGGCGAACAATAAAACTCATCGACTTTCCAGCCGGCAACACGCTCAGCAAGCAGAGCGGCTTCTCTTCTGCCTTTTTCAGTCAAACTGTCATGAACATAATCAGGATCCCCATGCCTGATAAAAATTAAACGCATAAATTACCTTGTATTTTCAGTTTATTATTGAATGAATTCAAGCTGAACACCTTCAGCCTTATTCGTTAATATAAGTTTTCTTATTTCAAGCATATCCTCTTCCTGTGGCGGAAGAATTTCCAAGGTCACAGTATCACACAGCGGCAGCAGACGGAGATATTCGGTTTCTGTTTCCATGGCTTCATCGTCACCGTCTACAGAAGTAACAGCAATAGTTCCGCAAAAAAAGCCTTTGTCTGTAATATCAGCTGTTCCATTATAAAGATTCACACCAGAAGAGCCGTGCATTCCGTTTCTTGGTTTTTCCGGCAGAACAAGCGTTATTTCAGTGTTAATCTCATAAGCGCCTTCTGAATCGCGCATGCTCTGCAAGAACCATTCGCCGCAAATTGAAGGGCGTATGCTGTTTGCATAAGGGTCAGGCACATATTTTTGTGTAGAACAGGAATAAAGCACAAATACTGAAACAATCAGAACAAGAAAAGCTAATTTTTTCATAAAGCACCTCAAAATTTGTTATATTTCCGCCAAATGCAGAAGCATAATATATATAGAAAACTTTTTATGAATATTTGTACTGAATTGATATCATATTACAAACGATTTACAAAAACAATACGTTTGCGGCACAAAGCTGCATTGCAGGCACGAAAAGCACAGGGCTTTATGCTGAAGATGCGGCTATCAAACGTTGCGGTATTGACACAAAATGTTGAAAAACATACAATTTCGATAAAGAAAGAACTATAAACACTTATCTTATCTTTAGGAGATATACAATGGCAGATGTAAGAGTTGCTATTAATGGTTTCGGCCGCATTGGTCGTTTGGCTTTCCGTCAGATGTTTGACGCAAAAGGATATGAAGTAGTTGCTATCAACGATTTGACAAGCCCAAAAATGCTTGCTCACCTTTTGAAGTATGATACAGCACAGGGTGGTTTCTGTGGTAAGATTGGTGAAGGAAAGCACACAGTATCTGCTACTGATGATTCTATCATCGTAGACGGAAAAGAAATCAAGATTTATGCTGAAAAAGATGCAGCTAACTGTCCATGGGCAGCTAACAAAGTAGACGTTGTACTTGAATGTACAGGTTTCTACACATCAAAAGAAAAGGCTTCTGCACACATCACAGCAGGTGCCCGCAAGGTAGTAATTTCTGCTCCTGCTGGAAACGACCTCCCAACAATCGTTTATAACGTAAACCACAAGACATTGACAAAGAACGACAACGTTATTTCTGCAGCTTCTTGTACAACAAACTGTCTCGCTCCAATGGCTCAGGCTCTTAACAACTATGCTCAGATTCAGTCTGGTATCATGTCAACAATCCACGCTTACACAGGCGACCAGATGATTCTTGATGGTCCACAGAGAAAGGGTGACCTCCGCCGCTCAAGAGCTGGTGCTGCTAACATCGT
>CAMJMF010000114.1 GCA_946406925.1 uncultured Spirochaetales bacterium
GAGCTTTTGAACGAAACAAACCGCGTAGAAGTAGTTGCTGACATTTTTGCATGGCTTAACACCCAGCTTGAACGCAACAAGCGTGCGGGCAATGCAGAAACAGCCCCGGAATCTACCGAAGAAAAATTCGCCGCATTAAAGGAACTGCTGCAAGATTAAGGCATCATCTGTTAAAAGCATGGAAGAAAGCAAGGATTTTCTTACAACACAAATAATAACCTATCTTGGCAACAAACGGAGTTTAATCGGAAACATAGAAAAAGAAGTTGAAGAAATCTCTTTAAAAACCGGAAAAGACAAACTTGTATGTGCTGATGTCTTTTCGGGTTCCGGTATTGTTGCCAGAATGCTTAAAAAGCATGCTTCAAAATTAATTGCCAATGACCTTGAGAATTATTCTTCTGTTATTAACAGCTGCTATCTTATAAACAAAAAAGATTTTCCTGCAAAAAAATATGCAGAACTAAAAAATGAGATAGAAGCCCGCTGTGCAAAAGAAAAAATTGAAGGAATAATCGCAAAGAACTACGCGCCCCTTGATGACAATAACATCAAGAAGGGCGAACGGGTTTTCTACACACATGAAAATGCCGTTTTAATCGATACATACCGCAAGCTTATTGATGATGTTGTAAAAGAAGACTCTCTAAAGCAATTTTTTCTTGCCCCGTTGATTACAGAGGCTTCTATTCATGTAAACACAAGCGGAGTTTTCAAAGGCTTTTATAAAGACAAAAACACAGGTATAGGCTGTTTTGGTGCAAGCGGCAAAAATGCACTGTCAAGAATTGTAGGAAAAATCGAATTAAAGGAGCCTGTGTTCAGCAATTTTGACTCTGACTTGCAGATATTTCAAAAAGACACAGTTGAGCTTGCCAAAGAGCTTAAAGATTTAGACATTGTTTATCTTGATCCGCCGTATAACCAGCATCCTTACGGCTCAAATTATTTCATGCTCAATCTTATTCTTAAAAACAAACTTGATGTTGAGATAAGCAGAACAAGCGGCATCACGCAGGACTGGAACCGCTCAGCATTTAACAAACCTAATTCTGCGTTAAAATCAATGGAAGAGATAATTGATTCTCTGCAAACAAAATTCGCAATTATTTCATATAATTCAGAAGGTTTTATAACATTTGAGGAAATGTCAGAAATGCTCAAAAAATACGGAAAGCTTAAAACCGTAGAAATCATCTACAATACTTTCCGCGGAAGCAGAAACTTAAGAAACCGTGATATTCATGTTTCTGAATATCTGTTTGTATTAGAAAAATAAGCTTCTGTTTATGAAACTGCTCATTGTGGCGGCTTTCCATCTTGACCTTAATCGGCGTTTCAATTATTGTTAAAAAGTGCTATATAGATATTCTGCAAATGAAAAAGGCAAACCTGTAAAGAAAGCCGTAATATATACTAAAAACGAACATTCAATTTCTGCTCAAAAAATTGATCCAGATGCAATGCGTGTTATTACTCATTTAAGAGATAACGGATATGACGCTTATATTGTAGGCGGAGCAGTCAGAGACCTTTTAGTAGGCAAAACACCAAAAGATTTTGATATTGTTACAGATGCCACACCGCCAAAAATTAAAAAGATTTTTAGAAATTCCCGCATAATCGGTAAACGTTTCAGACTGGTTCACGTTTTTTTTGGTCCAAAAATTTTTGAAGTAAGCACATTCCGTTCAATTGCAGACGGAACTGTCGGCAACAAATTCGGCACAATGGACGAAGACGTATGCCGAAGAGACTTTTCTCTTAATGCATTGTACTATGACCCTATAAAAGAGCAGATCATAGACTATGTTGACGGTGTCCGCGATATCAAAAAAAGACGGATTGAGCCGGTTATTCCGCTCAACGTTATTTTCAAAGACGACCCTGTCCGCATGCTGCGCGCGGTAAAATATGCCGCAGGAACAGGCTTTCATCTACCTCATAAACTGAAAAGAACAATCTGCAAGTCAGCTTCTCTTTTAGGGCCGGTATCACCGTCAAGACTTACAGAAGAGCTTATAAAGATTATAAACAGTGGCTCGGCATACAATATCATTTCGCTTGCAATGCAGACTGACATTTATATGCATATTCAGCCGGCTGCATGTTCTTTTATGTATGAAAACTCAAAATTTGAGCGCGCATACATGTCAAGCTTAAAAGAGCTTGATGCGCTTGTTATTGCAGACAATACGGCAAGACTCGGCAAAAAGCTTTCTTACCTTATCTATGACTTTATAGCAAGTCTCACAGACTGGAAAAAAGAGCTTGAGGAAAATCCTGCACCTACAGAATTATTCCTGCGCACTTGGACTCAGTGTAGAAATTTTGTGCTGCCTATGAATCCGCCGAGAGTAGAGCTTGAATTTGCCATAAGAACCTGTCTTAAAAAGCTTGGTGTAAATACCAAGATTCCTAAGAGTGCGTTCAGCGCAAAAGAGCAGAAAAAAGAAAAGAAAACACCGCAAGATAAAGATAAGTCGTCAAAAAAGCAGAAAAAGCCTTCGGGCACAAAAAAAGCTGCGAAGTCTTCTACAAAGAAGAAAACGCAGCCTTCACAAATGCAGATTTCTGCTGTTAAGGCATCTGCATTATAAGATCATCAACTCTTTTTCCATAAGAAGCTTCATCAAGCTGTTTTGCCTTAAGCAGATAAACCTTGCCTTCTTCATAGCGTTTGTCTGCATAAGCGCATGCGCCAAGTCCCCAGTTTACAAGGGCAGGGTCTGCGCCGTAATGCATTGCCTTCTTATACCATGAATCTGCCTCTTTGTAGTTTTTCTGGCTGTAGGCGCACAGGGCAAGGTAATAAGCCGCTGTATAATTTTCAAACTGAACATCGAGAACGCGCTTAAAAAGAACTACAGCGTCCTGAATGCGCTTCTCGCTGTAGGCGTTAATTCCTGCGGAAAGGTCTTCTTTTACAGAATGCAGGTTTCTTACAAATGAATCATAATCCTTCTGAAACTGCTCGTCATCAATCCATTTCTCATAGTAGGTGATAAACGGATCGTCATCGCTATAAGACTCATTTACGGCAATCTGAAGAGTGTCATACAAAAATCTTGAATTGCGGCTGTAAGGGCCTTCAACCAAAAACGAAACGAAAAGCCAGGCCTGCGGCAAAAACACATCAGAAGTGTACGTGTCTTTTGTAGCTTCAAGCATCAGCGTAACAGGAATACGCTTGTTTTCGTTAAGGTACAACGATTTTGCAGGCTCAAGCCACGGGCTTTCATACAAATCAGGGTACTGCTCAAAATAAAGAGAAAAGCCGTTTACAAGCCAAGCCGGCGGAGCAGCAATAAAGCTATAAATGTATTGTATGAAAAGCTGTCTTATAAAGGTGTTTTTATTTTCAGGTGATACAACGGCGGCAACTTCTGAGCGTGAAATTGCAGAGTAGCGCAAAAACACAGTTTCAGATTTTGGTTCTACAGTTCCTGTTTTTTCTGCGACATAGGCTTTGTATGCATCTACATCAGTAAAAAGGCTTACAGGATATTTAAAACCCGGACCGTCTTCATCAAAATGAAAAACATTGTTGAAACGGGTATAACAGGTATCCAGAACCTTAAAGAATTCAGATGTTCCGCTGCCAGAGCCGTTATATTTTATTTCATACAAACTTGCCTGCCCGAATAAATAACAGGGCAGAAACAATAAAAGAAAACTCAGCTTAATGTTTTTTTTCATGCCGAACCTCTTTTTGATTTTCATCATTATTGTGATTATGTACCGGCTGCGTAATTTTATCGATTATGATACTCACTTCTTCAAGAAGAATGCCGGTAAACCGTTCTATATTTTCGATTATATACTGCTGAAGTTTATGCATTTGTCCGGAAAGCTGCGTGCCGAATGGAACATCAATCAAAATGATGAACCTGTAGCACTGAAGGTCTGTCTTTATAGTCAGCTTTTTCACTACAATGTCTGGGTTAAACTCGCTTATGCAGTTCTGGCACATTTCGGCAAGCGCAGACTCTGACATCTGGATTCTGCCTTTCTTTGAGAACTCTGGTCTTACAACAGATTTCTCATAAACTTTGCTGCTTTTTACGCCAAGAGGAGATTTATTTCCCTTAAGCACCATGCGTATTTTGTCGTAGAAAATCTTTGGATAATTGCGCTTTACTTCAATAGACGGAATAGGGATAACATGCTTGCCCTCTACATTGCGAGAGCGTTTTGCCTGCTCAATCTCTTCTTTGGTAGCAAGTTCCTCTATGTGAATAATCTTGGTTGGAGGCGGCAGCTGAAGTCTTGTGGCAATTTTTATTACCATTTTTTCAGAAGTGCCTAAGATGAGAATCTTCTTGAATTTGATTCTCTGAAGAACACGCGCAACTTCGTCTCTGTGTTCTTTGTCATCAAAAACTGCAACTTTTACAGCGCCAAGAAAAGTCTTTTCTCTTTTTGCAGAATGACCTGCAAGAATTTTATCATCACGGATTAAAAGACCGTCATCTATCAGAAGTTCAATTCCATATTTTTGAGTCAATAATTTTGCACGAAAACTTTTACCTGTACCGCTTTCTCCGACGAGCGCGTAAACTGTAATTCCTTTTATAAGCCAGTAAAAGTCCTTTAATTTTTTCATGCTTACATAATACAAGCTAATTGCAAGCTTTGCAAGTTTCACTAAGGAATTGTCTGAAATCGTCAGGCAGCGGCGCTTCGGTTATTTCTGGCATATTTATGGGGTTTGCCGGGACAATCAGCCTGAAAGCATGAAGATAAAACCTTTCAGGCTGCGCTGACTTCGGCTTAAGCTTGTTATAGGCAGAATCTCCAAGCAGCGGAAAGCCGTGATATGCACTTTGCGCCCTTATCTGGTGTTTTCTGCCTGTTTCAATGCAGAATCTGCACAAAACTATGGGCGTGCCCTTAAACGAGCCGTATTCTAAAGGAATGCATTTTGTTCTTGCTTCTTTGCCGGCTTTTTCATCTGAGGTTATACGCACAGTTTTATAAGCTGAGCCGCTTTCTTTAGGCTCGTCATCGATTAGATCAACCCAATATTGCGGGCTTTCTATTCTTCCCTGAACAATGCCAAGATATTCTTTAGTAAATTCAGACTGATTCTGCGAAAACCACTGTGCGCCTTTTAAGCTTTGAGAAAAAACAATGATTCCGCTTGTATTTTTGTCCAGCCTGTGAAGCGGGCCTGCCGTAAAAGACAATGAGTCATTTTTATGCTTCTCTTCGTATTCTGCGGAAATAATCTCGGCAAGTGAAATTTCTTTCTGGTTGGCCTTATGAACCGAAATTCCGTAAGGTTTGTTTATAATGCGTATGTGCTCATTCTCAAAAATTGTATCTATCTTTAGATTTTGTTCAGGCTTGCGGTTCGGGCGGGGGGCTTTTTCCTCTAAAGTTTCTGGCAGCAAAAAAGAAGCCAGAAACAAAACGTCATTTTCGTTTATGTGATAATTCTGCGGAACTTTTTTTGCGTTTATCTTAATAGTGCCTTTGCGGAGGCATTTGTAAATTTCACCTAGAGAAATGTCCGGGAGCAACTTTCTAAGCACACGGTCAAGCCGCCGTCCCGCATCATCTGCACCTGTCTTAATCTGAACAAAATCCATTGCTCAAGTTTATCAGAAAATTCATGCTGATGATAGTGTGCAAAGCGGGGTATCTGTTACGCTGTGCAAAAAATCAAATAACTACTTGACAAATTTCAGCATAGAGGCAAAATAGATTTGTATATGGGAATGTCTGCAAAATTTCAGCTTCAAATGTTTATTACCAATCCGATTTTTTTGTCGGTTATTTTCAGCTGGCTTTCGGCACAGTTTATAAAAACTCTTATCAGACTTGTTTCCGGACGGGTACACTCACTTTCTGAGCTTATTTCTTTGTTGTTCTGGAAAACCGGCGGAATGCCTTCGTCGCATTCGGCACTGGTTTCGGCACTGACAACATCAATAGGCTACCGTTCCGGCATAAATTCTGAAGTTTTTCTGCTTGCCTGCTGCTTTGCTCTTGTTACCGTAAGAGATGCTGTAGGTGTAAGACGTTCCAGCGGAATTCAGGCAAAAGTAATAAATAATATTGGAACTGAACTTCAGAAAAAAGAGGTTCTTCCTTCTTTCAGCCCTGTAAAAGAAGTACAAGGACATAAACCTCTTGAAGTGATTGTCGGCTGTCTTCTCGGCGTGTTTATCGGCACAGCTTTTTCAATCTTATAACGCCATGAAGAAAGTTTTCTGCTACTGCATTCTGCCAATTCTTTACATCTGCTTTATTTCATTGCTTATAATTTTCCGCATTCAGTTTGTTGCCTCCACATGGGAAGGCTACAGAATTCTTGCTGTTCCTGTTTCGGTTTCAGAAAAAAAAGTGCTTGATGAACTTGAATCACAGGGAATAAGCGGCACTGTAAGCATTTCTTCAGTTTCTTTATGCCCAAAAAACGAATTAACTCCTGTTACAAGCTTTGAAATGTCTTATAGAGAATCTATCAAGAAATATTTTTTTGATGAAACACAGCAGAACAGTCTTTTTTATTTGAAAGAATCTGGTAATCTAGGTTCAAAAGTAAAGCAAATAATAAAAAAAACAGGCTCATCATGGCGGGTAGAACGTATCTCGCTTTTTGCTGTTTTAATTCTGATTTTTCCATTCGGTTTTTCGATTGTATTTTTCATCTTAAGCAAGCGGAAACTGCTGTATCTTTTTCTTCAGCTTCCGTTTCTTGTTTTTTGCTGCGGTTCAGCTGAATTTGCGGCAGCGCTTTGTGCTTCACTCTTTCCTATAGTTGCTTATTCAATTCAGTATTATTGGCAGAGACCTGGCTGGGTCAATTTCTTAATCAGCGATCTAGTGACAGTTGTGCTTGTTCTTATGATGCTTTCTTCGCTTATTCTTACAGTTCCATTTACAAAAGATTTCCGCATAATCTTTTTGGGGCTTTCTGCATTTTTTGCAGCAGCCTGTGCCTTGTGCTTTTTCTTTTTTATTGACAAGAACAAGATGCAGACAGGCTTTATATTGATTAACTCCGCGCAGACGGTTTCTTTTTCATTAAAAGCAAAACTGCAGCTTACGGCACTTGCTGTTCTGACAATAGGAGTTCTTGCCTTGTCATTCACTGCAAAAGACCGTTTCTTTTCATCAGGAGGGCTGAAAGGGCTTTCGCTTCCGGTTCCTCATGAATATTATAAGAACACAGGTTTTTCATATACAGCATATGAAAACCTTATTACGTCAGAATCTCAGGCGCGCGCATTGCCAGATTTAGCTGATTTTGTTAATCTTAACTGGAAGACTGATGTGCTTCCGTATGTGTCTCTGAACGTAAAGTTTCCGCCGGCATATGCCGGTTCTGAAGTTTCTATGCCTGTTTATGAATATGACGAAGACAGTGGACGGGTTTCAACAGAGCGAAAAATCTTGTATACTTTTGATGAATCATATTTTGCTTCTGTGCTTTCCAAAATTGCTTCAAGCTCAGAACCTTCAGTTGAGAAAATGCTTTTTGAGCAGAAACATTTTGTTACAGTTGCATATAAACAGTTTAGATAAAGGTTACTCATGATTTCTACGAAAAAATTGACCGCATCACAATCTGTCACATTAAATTCATGTATGAATGCATATGTTCCACATGAGGTTCTTGTTGCATTATGGCAGGATGAATATACAAAAACAGAGCCGTTAGTGTATGTCGGGCAGCAGGTTGAAGAAGGGCAGATTATCGCACGTGATTCAAGAACACTCTGCCAGATACATTCGCCTGTGCCGGGCAAGGTTGAAAAATTCTCTGTCATTTCGCTGCCGAACGGAAAAACAGGTCCTTGTCTTACAATAAAAACTGAAGGCTCATTTTCATTTTTAGGACGCCCTAAAAAAAAGCAGCAGTGGGACTTTCTGTTTGCAGACCAGCTTATCCGCAACCTCGGTGAAAAGGGAGTTGTAAACACTTTTTATAAACCGAAACCTCTCTCTAGAGAATTGATGCAGCAGAAATTGCGCAAAGAGAACAGAACAATTTTTCTAAGACTTTATGACCTTGACCCTACAAACTGCACAGATTCTTTTATTGCGAAGAATTACATGCCGCAGATTCTTGAAGCCATGTCAATTCTTGCACATATAGTTGAGCCAAGCGCAGTTTACTGCCTTTATGACAAAGCTTCTAATATCAAAGAAGACGCCGCCGCGATGAACATTCTGTTCAATACAGTGCCTCTGCATTTTATTCCGGTTGATGTCTCAAAATACCCAAGCGGCGGCACTTTTGATATTCTTAACCTTGTCCGTCATTCTGTAAAAGCACCGCAGGAACTTTCTATAAGCAGAAAAGACCTTTTTATTGACAGCATGACAGCGCTTTCTGTTTATGAGGCTATTGTTTTAGACCAGCCTTCAATGACGCGTTTTGTCTCTGTAAGCGGTGAGGCACTGGCTGAAAGCAAAATCTTCAAAGTCAGAATCGGAACGCCTATAAAGAACCTGATTGCTGAATGCGGCGGCTTCTGTGCCCAGCCGAGCAAAATTCTTATTAACGGCAGAATCTACGGCTCTGCAATAAGCAGCTTTGACACGCCGGTTACAAAATACACAAAATCAATAACAGTTCTGCCAAAACGGCTGCTTGATTTTCTGCCGACATCGCCATGCATCAGATGCGGCAGCTGTAGAAAAATTTGCAAGGCAGAACTTCAGCCTGACAAGCTGTATACTCAATACATGAAAAAAATGCACCTTTCGGCTGATGAAATGAAGATGACGCTGCTTTGCAGTGAATGCCGGCTTTGTAATATGGTCTGTCCTTCAAGGCTGCCGCTTTTTCAGACCATAAACGAAATTAAAAAAATTGCGGAGACTCATTATGAAGATTAACACAAAACTTCGTTTTTCACCGTTCGTACATATTTCTCCGGCACTACCGAATACCATAGTCATAATGATTGCAGCAATTCTGCCACAGCTGGTATTTCTTGGAATATACAAAGACTTTAAAGCACTTATTGTAATTACAATGTCTGTTCTGGCAAGTGTAGCGGCAGAGCTTATAGACAATTTTGTTCAGAAAAAAATGACAGTCGGCTCGCTTGTTTCAATTCTTGAAGGTCTCATAATCGGAATGTTTTTGCCGGAAGTATATCCGCCGGTGCTGGCTTTCTTTGTTGTAATGTTCAGCCTTTTTGTTGTCAAATACTGCTTCGGCGGTCTTGCCTCAAACTGGGCAAACCCGACAGCCTGCACAATAATCATTGCATGGTTTGCAGGCTCTCTGTTTTTTCCAGATTTTCAGCTTTCAGCAGAAATGCTTGAATCAGCAAACCCGGCTTCAATGCTTTTTTCAATGGATATTATTCCGCTGAATGAAAAAGCCGGAATTGTCTCAAATTTCTTGAATTCACATGTGCTGAATCATTTTGGTTTTGTTCTGCCTGACGGTTATACTTCACTTTTCTGGGATACACACGCACTTATACCGGCTTTCAGGTTCAATCTGCTGACACTTGGAGCTTCGCTTATTTTGGCTTCTCTTTCAATGATTGACCTTATGATTCCGGTC
>CAMJMF010000115.1 GCA_946406925.1 uncultured Spirochaetales bacterium
CCTTGTCGCGTTCTTCTTCTGAATAGCAGTACATGTTCTCTTTCTTGTTTCTTACGCGGAAGAGGGGCGTTTCTAGAATGAATACGCGTCCGCTTGTTACAAGCTCTTCAAAATAGCCGAGAAAGAACGTCAATACAAGGTTTCTGATATGAAAGCCGTCGTTATCGGCATCAGTTGCAATTACTATTTTAGAATATTTCAAATTCTCAACGTCTGTTTCAATTCCCAAAGCCATCATAAGCTGATAAAGCTCATCGTTTTTGTAGATGTCACTCTGCTTTCTGCCGTACATGTTCTCTGGTTTGCCGCGCAGGCTGAAAATTGCCTGATAGTTCGCGTCGCGCGAATGTGTCATTGTACCAGATGCAGAATCACCTTCCGTGATGAAAATCATTGAATTTTCACCTTTCTTGCCGTCCTGCACATGATACTTGCAGTCTTTAAGTTTCGGGATTCTTATGCTTATGCGCTTTGCGGCTTCTTTTGCTTCTTTTTTAACTGAATTAAGTTCTGTTCTAAGCTTTTCGTTTGCTTCAATTTTCTGCTGAAGCATTTTTGCAGCTTCGCTGTTCCGTCTGAGCCAGTTGTCTACAGCCGCTTTTGTTTCGGGCACAATCCAGGCGCGCACGTCTGTGTTGCCGAGCTTGTTCTTTGTCTGGCTTTCAAAAACAGGTGCCTGCACTTTTACCGTAATTGCGGCGGTCATACCTTCGCGTATGTCTTCGCTTTTGTAGTTTTTCTGAAAAAAGTCGTTAACCCCTTTCAAGAAGCCTTCCTTAAAAGCAGACAGGTGAGTGCCGCCGTCGCTTGTGTATTGTCCGTTTACAAATGAAAAATAGTTCTCGCCATAAGCGTTTGTGTGCGTAAAAGAGAATTCAAGCTGTTTTCCGCGGTAATAGCCCAAAGGATAAATAGAATCGTCTTCTATTTCTTTGTTCAGCAAATCCAAAAGTCCGTTTTCACTTACAAAGCTCTGTCCGTTAAAGTTCAATGTAAGCCCGGCGTTCAAATAAGCGTAGTTCCAGATGCGCTTCTCAAGAAATTCCATGTTGAAGGCATATTCGCCGAAAACTTCTGTATCCGGCTCAAATTCAACGTAAGTTCCGTCTTTTACGCCGGGCTTTACGCTGCCTTTTTTCTCGCTTTTAAGAACACCGCGCTCAAAAACGGCTTCTGCGCATTTGCCTTCGCGGATTGCAATAACCTTAAAATAGCTTGAAAGCGCGTTTACGGCTTTTGTACCTACGCCGTTCAAACCGACTGAAAACTGAAAGACTTCGTCATTGTATTTTGCGCCTGTGTTGATTACAGAAACGCACTCGACCAGCTTACCTAGCGGAATTCCACGGCCGTAGTCGCGTACACGTACGCGGCGGTCTTTTACTTCTATGTCTATTGAAGTTCCGTTACCCATTATAAATTCGTCAACGGCGTTGTCGATTACTTCTTTTAATAGAATATAAATACCATCATTTTGATTTGAGCCGTCACCTATGCGGCCAATGTACATATCGGTGCGCAGTCTGATATGCTCAAGAGAACTAAGTGTCTTGATTTTTGATTCATCGTAATTAGCTGTATTTCCACCCATGTGTATTATTGTAACATACTTTCATTTTAGTTGCAAATGTTCGGGCTTTACGGTTTGGATTTTATTATCTATAATGAGTCATGTTTACAAATGGTTCAATTGTAATTTATAAAAATCAGCCTGCCATAATTCTTGAAAGCGGCGAAAAATATACCATCCAATTTGCTTCAGGCCCGAAACTTCAGTCTGCAACACAAAGTGTAAGACAAAAAGATTTTGTGCTTCTTTGCGGTCGTCCTGCGGCAAGCCAGATTCAGCCGAAAGAGCTGCTTGCCAATGCTGATGACTTTTTGAAAAAATCCCAGGAATATTTAGATGCTGCCAAAGAAGTTGTTGAGCTTCTTCTTTCAGATGGAAATGCGCCTGTTGCAATAGCCGAGCTTTCTGAGCTTGTTTTTGGCGGTTATGCGCCTGAAAACTCATGGGGAATCTACAATTATTTTCATAATTCACCTTTGTTCGCAGAGACTTTAAACCAAGACGGAATCTACTATACTTGCCGCAGCGAAGAAGAAGCGGCTGAAATAATGCGGAAAAAATCAGAAAAAGATAATGAAGCTGCTGTCCGTTCCGCTTTTCTTCAGCGGCTTAAAGCTAAAAAGATTCAGCTGCCCGACGATGCAAAATTCATGCAGGAAATTGAGGCTTTCGCTTTGGGTAAAAGCACAAAATCACGCTTTCTTAAAGAAGCCGGTTTTGCAGAAACTGATGAAAGTGCCCATAAACTGCTTATAGATACCGGCTTCTGGCCTTATTACCGGAATCCGTTTCCTTCAAGATGGGGCCTTTCTATGCAGTCTGCAACGCAGTGTTTAAGCCATCCGCCTGTTGAAGAGCGCCAGAAGCTTGATACGGTTGCTTATGCAATAGACAACGCCTGGAGTGCCGACCCTGATGATGCTGTCTGCTTTGACGGTGAATATCTTTGGGTGCATATTGCAGACCCGGCAAGCACTGTTCTGCCTGATTCTGCAATTGACATTTCGGCAAGAAACAGAGGCGCAACGCTTTATATTCCTGAAGGTGCGGCACGAATGCTTGCTGAAGAGTCACTTGAAGACTATGCGCTCGGCTTAAAAGAATGGTCAAATGCCTTGTCGTTCAGAATTCTGCTTGACGAAAACGGCGCTGTAAAAGAAACAGCGGTTTTAAAGACAAGCATAAAGGTTAAGCGTCTTACATATTTAGAAGCAGATTCTCTTTGTGATACGCCTGAACTTGCACCGCTGTTTGCCATTGCCGAAAGAAATGTAGCCAGAAGAAAGGCTAATTCTGCTGTGTTTATTGAGCTGCCGGAAGTTCATCTTTCTGTTAAGCAGAATCCTGAAAAGGCTGAACCAGAAATTTCTGTGAACAAGGTTTCACAGACAAAGTCTTCTGCAATGATTAGAGAGATGATGCTGCTTGCAGGCGAAGGCGCTGCAAGATTTGCGTTCAAGAACAATATACCTTTTCCGTTTGTCAGCCAGGACGAGCCGAACATTCCAAAAGATTTGCCGGATGGACTTGCAGGGCAATACAGACTGCGCCGCAGCATGCGCTCAAGAAGTGTAGGCGTTACACCTGCTAATCATGCTGGGCTTGGGCTCGGCATGTACAGCCAGGTAACAAGCCCCTTGCGCCGTTACAGTGATTTGGTGGCGCATCAACAGCTAAGAGCCTTTATAGACGGCAAAAAGCCCATGGACAAAGATACAGTTCTTGAGCGGATTTCTGCCGGTGACGCTGCAGCCTCTGCCGCTGTAAAAGCAGAGCGCAAAAGCAATCTGCACTGGACGTTGTGCTATCTTAAGCAGAACCCGGAGTGGGTGGGTACAGGTGTTATTGTGGAAATTAAAGACAATAAAGCTGTTGTGCTTATCCCGGAATTGGCGTTGGAGACTCAGATAGCCTGTCCTTCAGGAGCGGCGCTCAACCAGGAAATAAAGATTATTCCCGCAAATATTGATATACCGAAACAGCTTGTTTCATTCAAAATAAAGGCATAAAACCAGTATTAGTGTCTTACGTGCACCGAAAATTATCGGGTTGACCCCAATAATGACATTCTTGAAATAAAAAAGGCTGCCCGTTTTGGACAGCCTTTTTGCTACAAGCTAAGCCTGCTTAAGCAGATGTAACCTGTTCACAGATGTTAAGTTCTGTGTCTTTGTCAAAGAACTTACTCTTTTCCATAATCGGTGTGAAGTTAACTGTTTCACCGATTGTGTACTTGTTGTCTGGAGAACAGCGTGCAGTAAGAGACTGTGCTTTTGTTGTCAAGAACAAGTTTGTTTCAGCACCGAGAGGCTCGATAACAGAAACTTTCATCTGCATATTGTTAGATGCTGCAGGTGTCTTGTTGTATGTAAGGTCTTCAGGACGGATACCGAAGTAAACTTCTTTACCGATATAAGCCTTCAAAGCCTGTGCCTGTTCTGGTGTAGGAACAACTTCAAATGTACCTTCATCAGCAAGCAGCTGACCGCCTTTCTCGACAATCTTTACTGTGAGGAAGTTCATTGGAGGCGAACCGATGAAGCCGGCAACAAATTTGTTAACCGGGTGGTTGTACAAGTAGAGTGGTGAACCAATCTGCTGTACTTTACCGTCTTTCATAACAACGATTTTGTCACCCATGGTCATAGCTTCAACCTGGTCATGTGTAACGTAAATCATTGTAGCGTTCAAGCGGTGGTGCAAATCAGCGATTTCAGCACGCATCTGAACGCGGAGCTTAGCATCGAGGTTTGACAATGGTTCGTCGAAAAGGAATACTTTTGGATTACGAACGATTGCACGGCCTACAGCAACACGCTGGCGCTGACCGCCGGAAAGTGCCTTTGGTTTTCTATCAAGAAGCTTTTCAATATCGAGGATGCGTGCAGCTTCACGTACACGTCTTTCGATTTCAGCTTTATCAACCTTGCGGATTTTAAGACCGAATGCCATGTTATCGTAAACGGTCATGTGCGGGTACAATGCATAGTTCTGGAAAACCATTGCAATGTTACGATCTTTTGGTGGAACATCGTTCATCAACTCGCCGTCGATGTAAAGTTCACCTTCAGTAATGTCTTCAAGACCTGCAACCATGCGCAGGGTTGTAGACTTACCACAACCAGAAGGTCCAACGAATACGACAAATTCACGGTCTTCAATCGTGATGTTCGCGTTATCAACAGCGCGGACATTGCCGTCGTAGACTTTTCCGATTCCTTTAAGTTCTACTTTTGCCACTTAAGGACTCCTTAATTATTTTATGTTTTCTATTCTATGCTATAAAAAATCAGCTGTCAAACAAATTTTATCAATTTGATGAAATTTCGCTAAAGTTTTCCGCATATTCAGAAAAAATTAGTTTGCAAGTGCCTCGTTTACCTTCTTGTAAGCGTCTTTCTTTTTATAGTCCCATGTGAAAAGACCGCAGTACGGGCCGTTCATCTTATATGAATAGTCTGTTTCCGGCAGGCCAGGGTTGTCGAGAAGCCCCCAAATTGCCCAACAGGTGAATTTACCGCCGCAAGTGCTGTTGATGTCTTTAATCATATTTGCGAGTTTTCCATAAAATTCAGCATGTGTAATTACAGAATAATTGTCTCTCTGATAGTTTCGCACCGCCATTTCAGTTATCTGTACCTGCATTCCTTTTTGAGCGTAAATCTCAATTGAATCTTTTATAGAAGTGATATCCATATTGTTCATACAGCCGTTCTGTGTGCCGTAGCCGCCGACATAGCCCTGCATCCCGATACCCTGGCACAGCTTGCTGCCGTCCGGGTTAATCTTGTCTTTTGCGTTGATTTCATCAATTAAGCTGCAGATTGCGGTTCTTTTGCCGGGCTGAAATGTGTTGTAGTCGTTATAGAAAAGCGTAATGTCGTAACCGTTCTTTTTAACGCAGTCATAGGCATATTTAAATGCGTATTTAACATAATCGCGGCCCATCGTTTCATAAAACAGATTTTTCGTGCCGCCTCTTGTGGTTCTTATGTGGCATTTGTCGTCAGCCTTAAAGTCGCCGCCGTCGCCGACAGCTTCGTTTACAACGTCCCATGCGTAGATGACGCCCGGGTATTTTGTCTCAAAGTGAGTGATAACCTGCTCAATATAGTTCTTAAGGCGTTTCAGCATGACTTCTTTTGAAGCGAATTTCTTCTCCTTGTAGTCCTCGTAGAAAAACCATTCAGTCATGTATGCATCCCAGACAAGCACATGACCGCGCACCTTAAGACCTGCTTCCTGTGCAAAATCCATCATCTTGTCGGCTTTCGTAAAATTGAGCGCCGGCATTCCGTCTTTCTGACGTACGCCCCAGTCTAAAAGCGAGTAAGCCTTAAGCTCGTTTGTAAATGTTACAGAATTGAAATCATCTGTAAGCATTTTCTTATGCTTTGCATTGTCAATCTGTTCGTAGCCTATTGCGCCGCCCATCTTAAAGCCGTACTGAGCGGCAAGTTCGTATAACGGTTTCATTGGAATTTCAACCTCCGCTTCAGTTTTTTCTGCCTGTGGCCGGCTGTCCTTTGTATTCTGTTTCGCAGTCTCTTTTTTTCCGCTGCAGCTTACGCACTGCAGCACCGCAATGTACAAAAGACATGAAACAATAAGAAATTTGCTTTTCATTGAATCCTTCCTGATATTTAGTGATTTCAGAATTATGACACACAACGCGTGAAAACAAAATAGGGGGAATGTTCTATAATAAATGTATTATCTACTTGACAAAAAGAAACATATGTTGAAGTTTATTCCATAAAGTTTTGGAGTATTAAAATATGTTTGAAAAACTATTTGATGTTATTATTCCGGTTTTAGGTGGAATATTTTGCATTTATTATTCTAAAAAGATTGAAAATGCAACAAAAAAGAAAATCTTCTTGTTTTGTGGTATAGCGATGTTAGTTTTGTCGTTACTTTTGTTGATATTTTTTTGATTCAGCCATCACAAAAAAAGCTGTGAATGAAATGCTCATCCACAGCTTTTTGCTTTTTAAGCTTGTTCAGCTTAGAAATCTGCCAGTTTTGGGGCGCGCAAAAGCTTGAGTCTGTGCAACAAAACATGCTATTATGCCAGATGTTTGGAGGCAATATGAAAAAAATTTTAGCATTGGCACTGGCAGTATTAACAGTATTTTCGTTTATATCTTGCTCAAAGAAAGACTCAAAGCAGTTTGTAATCGGACTCGACGACTCTTTCCCGCCGCTCGGTTTCAGAAATGAGAACAACGAAATTGTAGGCTATGACGTTGACCTTGCACGTGAAGTTGCAAAAAGAATCGGAAAAGAATTTGTTGCCCAGCCTATTAACTGGAGCGCAAAAGAACAGGAACTTGCCACAGGTAAAATCGACTGTATCTGGAACGGCTTTACAATGACGCCGGAACGCTGCGAAGCAATGGCATTTACAAAAGCTTATTTGAAGAACGCACAGGTTGTAGTTGTTAAAAAAAGCTCAGGTGTAAAAACACTTGCAGACTTAAACGGAAAAACAGTCGGTGTTCAGGCAGAATCTTCAGCAATGGACGCAATTAACGACACACCGGATTTCAAAGATTCACTTAAAAAGATTGTTGAATTTTCTGAAAACGTAACAGCGCTTAACGACCTTGAAATCGGCAACGTTGATGCAGTTGTTCTTGACCTTGTTGTAGCAGACTATATGATTACACAGGGCAACAGACCTCTCACAATTCTTGAAGAATCACTTTCTCCGGAAGAATACGGAATCGGTTTCGCGAAGGGAAACACAGCGCTCAGAGACCTTGTTCAGAAGACACTTGAAGAAATGGAAAAAGACGGAACAGTTGCAGAAATTTCAAACAAGTGGTTCGGCAAAAACCTTTCAGTAATCGGAAAATAACACAAAAGGCTGATAAATGACCGGAATACAATTATTTTTTGATAAAACCAAACTCTTAAACTTGCTGCTTGTGTTTATAAAAAGCACAGGCGTAAGCATTTCAGTTTTCTTTTTGACTATAATTTTTGCAATTCCTCTTGCAATGATAATTTGTTCCGGCCGCCTTTCTAAATTTAAGCCGGTTGCAGTTGTGACAAACTGGTTTCTGCTGATAATCCGCGGAACGCCGCTGATGCTTCAGCTGATTTTTGTTTATTTTGCGCCGGCTTACATCTTTAAGGCAAGCCTTGACCGCTTTGTTGCCGCAATAATCGCAATGGTTATAAACTATGCATGTTATTTTGCTGAAATCTACCGCGGCGGCATTCAGTCAATTCCGGTTGGTCAATATGAGGCAGCAAAGGTTCTGGGTTTTACAAAAACGCAGACCTTTTTTAGAATCGTCATTCCGCAGGTGATTAAAAAAATAATACCGCCTATGGTCAACGAAGTAATAACGCTTGTAAAAGATACGGCACTTGTACAGGTTATCGGTGTTGCAGAGCTGTTTCATGCGGCACAGACACAGAGCGGACGTCTTGTAAGTGTTTTTCCTCTGTTTGTTGCAGGCGTAATTTATTTTATGATGAATTATGTAGTTTCTAAAACATTTGACATTGTGGAGAAAAAACTTGATTACTACAAATAATCCTGAAGAAATTATTAAAGTTGAGCATCTTAAAAAAAGCTTCGGTTCACTTGAAGTAATAAAAGACATTTCTTTTACAGTTCACCGTGGTGATGTTTTAGGAATTATCGGCCCGAGCGGAAGCGGAAAATCCACAATTTTGCGCACAATCTGCCAGTTAGAAACTGCAACTGACGGCACAATCAGTATATGCTCTAAAAATATTATAAAAGACGGAATATATGCTTCTAAAGATGAGCTTAGAAAAGCTGCTCTTGATGTCGGGCTTGTATTCCAGAATTTCAATCTCTTTCCGCATTTGAGCGTTCTTGAGAATATTACGGAAGCACAGCGCTGTGTCTTAAAAAAGACAAAAGAAGAGGCTGAAGCAGTTGCAGTGGAACTCTTGAAGAAGATGGGGCTTGAAACAAAGGCAGATGCATATCCATGCCAGTTAAGCGGCGGCCAGCAGCAGCGGGTCAGCATAGCGCGCGCCCTTGCATTAAAGCCGCAGGTGCTTTTTTTTGATGAACCTACCAGTGCGCTGGATCCGGAGCTTACCGGCGAAATCCTTGCCGTAATCAAAGAACTGGCCAAAGAAAAGATGACTATGGTAGTTGTAACCCACGAAATGGCTTTTGCCCGCGACATAAGCGACCATCTCATATTTATTGATAAAGGCGTTATAGTAGAGCAGGGAAACCCGCTAGAAGTTATAAACAATCCGAAAGAAGACCGCACCAGACAGTTCTTAAAAAGATTTTCTAACGGGTAGAACTGAGGCAGAGAAAATTAGCCGCTAACCGGACACGAATCATGCACAAATAATGTAGAGAAAGTGCACTCAACTTTAAGAATACACTTTCTTTACAGCTCAAAGCTCCATGATTTCTCTTAAATATTTTCAGTAAATCCAAATTATTGTAAGTACTTAAATGAAAATAGTTATTGAATTTTTTTTATAAATTCATACGTTGCTAAATTAGTAGAATCTTTTGTTTCTGCATATATCATAGGAACTTCTTTGTTTGTTGTCGAATAAACCTCCCCTTTTTCAATAGTAATAAACTTCTTCTCAAAAGTTATAATTTTCTTTTCTCTATTTAAATTTAAATCTGTATCATTTATGACAAATGTCATATATCCGACATTACGTATGCATAATATTTCATAATCAAACATTGCAGTACGAAAGTTAGTTTGAAGAGAGTAACATTCTATACTATTTGGAATTTCGCCATCCTGTAAGGCTTTAACAATTTTTTTCTCATTACGTGAAATAGTTAATATTTTATTAGATTTGAATGATTGACTAATAATTCCTATATGTGTTATTGCATATCCAAATTCATTAAACAAACTTTTTACATTATTATACCATTCAATCCTTGAATTTGATTCAAATTTTCTTTATCAAAATT
>CAMJMF010000116.1 GCA_946406925.1 uncultured Spirochaetales bacterium
ACTGACAAAATGAGCGAACGCGAGCTTGCCGAGCTTAGAAACAGGACGGTCGGCTTTGTTTTCCAGCAGTATCATTTGATTCCGTCGCTTACGGTGGTTGAGAACGTAATGCTTCCTCTCAGGTATCAGAAAATCGAGAAAAGCGAGCGCCTGCCGCTTGCAAAAGCAGCCCTAGAAAAAGTTTCTCTTCTTGAAAAGATGGATTACAGACCGCACGAATTGTCCGGCGGACAGAAGCAGCGCGTGGCAATAGCTCGTGCGCTTGTTACAAGACCCAAAATAATTCTTGCAGATGAACCTACTGGTGCGCTTGACAGCGAGACCGGCAAACAGATAATGGCGCTCTTCAATGAGATTAACAGCAGCGGCACAACAATAGTAATTGTTACACATGACCCGCGTGTCGGCGCTGCAATAAGAAGGTGCATTCACATTTTTGACGGACAGATAAAGGCTGATGTTTTGCAGACGCCGGTGCCTTTTTCTGGTGATTCATTTGACTCGGCTGATTCAGCTGAAAGGCCTCGCGCCCAGGTACAGCCACAAGCTCAAGTTCAGCCGCGCATGCAGGTGCAGCCACATACACAAGTGCCGCCGCGCACACAAGCACAACCCCGCGCTCAGGTGCAACCTCGTGTACAAGTGCAGGTGCCGCCCCGCGTACAGCCGGCTCAACCTCGTGTTGTACCTGCAAAAGACCAGCCGCATGAGCAGAACATGCCTGATTTAGGTTCGCTGCCGCCTGCTGCCCGCAATGCATATATGAACGGAACAATCAAATGATAGAAGATTTTATTGCTGCTTTACAGAATTTTGCCAGAAATAAGACCAGAACGCTGCTTTCTCTTTTGGGTGTAATTATCGGTGTCGCATCGGTTATTGTAATTACAAGTATGGGCGCAAGCTCAACACAAGAAATTCAAAATACATTCGGTACTTCAGGCCTTGATATGGTAAGCGTCGGTTCGGGCTTTATGCGCCGCGGCAGTTCCAGCTCGTCTTTAGTCTTTGATGAAACTTTCCGCGAAGAACTTTTCGGTGCAGTTTCTAATATAAAGCACGTGTGGTACAAAAACAGCTTTAACGCAACAATTGCAATTGATGACACAAGTTCAAGCATAAATTGCGCCGCAATAGAAACCGGCTATCTTGAAGCGTACAACTTTTACCTTGAATCAGGCACATTCTTCAATGTAACAGACGACGAGGAAGGTGTTCAGAAAATCATATTGAACCATGCTACGGCTGAGTCGCTTTTTCCAAAAGGTGATGCTGTGGGAAAGCATGTGATTGTTGTCAGCAACAACGTCTCTTTTGGTTTTGTTATTTGCGGCGTGCTGGCAGAGCAGACTACCGGCATGGAAAACGGCGCCGCCTTTGTTCCGCGCGGATTTTACGCAAAAAAGATTTCGCCTAATCCGGCGGCTGCATCTGTTATAGTTCAGGCTGTTTCATCAGAGAAAACGCCGGGGCTTGTCACCGACATAACAGAATACTGCACAAACAAAACAGGCTCGTCTTATTCGGTCAATGTTTCATCAATGCAGACCATGATTGACCAGATGAGCGAGATTACAAATTCGCTTAGTGTAATGCTCGCAGGCATTGCGGCAATTTCGCTTTTGGTTGGCGGCATCGGCATTATGAACATAATGATTGTTACTGTAACTGAGCGCAAACAGGAAATCGGTATCCGCAAAGCTTTGGGTGCTTCGCCTTTTGACATAAGACGTCAGTTTTTGGTTGAGTCTGCAAGCATAACGCTTATAGGCGGTGCAATCGGAATCATAATCGGTGTGCTTATAAGCTTTGCTGTGGAATATGTAAAGGGCTCTTCGTTTATAGTGAATATAAATGCCTGTGTAATTGCGTTTGTGTTCTCCATGTTTGTCGGCATCTTTTTCGGGCTCTGGCCTGCAATACGTGCGTCAAAGCTTGACCCTGTTATCGCTTTGTCCGGCGAGTAGCGGTAAAATTATATGAAATTTTACTTTAAATATGTATAAATAATAATTATTTGGATTTAATATATACCTATATGAAAAATGTGTTAAAGAATGAATTATTTTCAAAAATAATACTTTCTATCTCAGTTTTTATTTGTGCTGCCTGCATTCTTATCTTTTTATTATGCGAAATTTTCGGCCCCACTGATGAGGCTTATGAAAGGCACCTTTATGTGCAGCCTCTTAACAATAACTGGAAAATTACAATAGGCAAAGAAGAGCCGTTTACCATAGATCTTCCGCAAAGACTTAAGATTGCGCCAAATGAAAGGGTTGTGCTTGAAAAGAAACTGCCCATGCACATTGCCGAGCACGACTGTCTTTTGACGCGCAGCTCGCGCCAGAATATGTACATATACATAGGCGGAATTCTCCGTCAGATGTATACCGCCGAAAAGCTGCATTATTTTGCCATTGACCCGCCGAGCTCAAACATTTTTGTTGAGCTTACTCCTGAAGATTCTGGAAAACTCATAGTAATAGAAATGTACTGCTCGTCGCAGTATTCGGGCTTTTTGAATGAAGTAAAAATCGGAAGTTCTGCCGCTTTATGGTTTACTGAAATAGACAACAACAGCTTTTCTTTTATTATAAACGCCATTATTTTTTCTATGGGCTTCTTTCTGCTTATTGCCTGTATTATTCTGCGCACCAAGCTGCATTATTTTTCAAACTTGATTTATCTGTCTTACGGCATGATTGGTGTTGCTGCATGGGGAATCTGCGAAAGCCGTCTGCGGCCTCTGCTTTTTAAGATGCCGTCTGTGCCGGGCGTTCTTGTGCTTGTGCTTCTGAGCCTTATGAGCATACCGGTCTTTACTTATTGGAACTGCATTCAGAAGAAGCGCTATACCGTACTGTACAACATCGTAAACACATATCTTGTTGCTGTCTGTCTTACGTTGCTCGGCCTGTTTGCATTTAAAAAAGCTGATATGTTTTCGGGCTTGAATTTTATAATCTTAGGAATTGGAACCGGATCATTTACGCTTTTTGTAACAACTATAATTGAAGCTTTCCGGGGCAATGTAAAGAAATACAGCATTTCTGCAATAGGGCTTCTTGTGGTTACGGTTGCAGCTCTTATCGAAATAGTTTCAGAAACGCTTTCTGCCCATCCGTTCCCGCCTGGAACATGTCTGAGTATTTCGTTTCTGTTCTTTCTGTTCATGTCAATTATTCAGGGGCTTCATGACTTTATAAGAAACTTTGAGGCTCAGTTCAGACAGAAAGACGTGATAACGCTCAAAACAATACAGACTATTGCCGGTGTTATTGACGCAAAAGACAAATATACAGGCGGCCACAGTTACAGAGTTGCAGTTTATGCGTCTCAGCTTGCAAAAGCTTTGGGCAAAAACCAGGAATATGTGGACAATATCTATTTTATGGGCTTAATGCATGATATCGGTAAAATCGGTATTCCAGACCTCATCCTGAATAAAAGCGGCAAGCTCTCTGACGATGAGTATCTGCTTATGCGCCAGCACACTGTTATCGGTGCACAGCTTTTGAATTATGTAGGAAACCTTGAAGGGCTTGGCGATGCGGTGCGCTATCACCATGAGCGTTATGACGGCGAAGGCTATCCTGACGGGCTGCGTGCCACCGAGATTCCGGAAGTTGCAAGAATTCTCTGTATTGCAGACACTTATGATGTAATGACAAGTAACAGGGTTTACAGAACCAGACTTTCTGATGAAAGAGTCCGCGATGAGCTTTTGAGAAATTCCGGCACGCAGTTTGACCCTATTATGCTTGAAGCCTTTGTTGAGCTTATCGATACCGGCAAATTAGTTCCGCTTACAGAAGACGGCTTTGAGATTGACAACGATTTTGACTGCTCTGTTGTTATTGCACTTCAAAAATATATGCAGCTGAATCCGCCTTCACGCCCGGAATTCTTGCGCATGATTATTTATCTTATGAAGATGAATGTGTGCAACAATATGCCGCAGTGCGTTGTTATTTTTTCTGCTGCTGCTAAGAACAAGACGACGGCGGCGTTTGATGAATCTTTGTTTGCTTCTGAATTGCTGAGCAAGGCAGTTTCGCCGTATCTGGCTAATTCAGATATAAGTACAGTATACGCTCCTCTAAAAAGGCTTGTTCTCTTTGCCGGAACATCTGCTGAAAAAAGAGACGCTATAATTGAGACTATAAAAGCAAAGTTCATGTCGCTTGTTGATAACGATGAATTTACCCTCTCATACAGCATAATCTGCGAAAGTGCTGCCGGCACAGAAATCGAAGAAACAAACTGACAGTGAAGGGTTGTGCTAAAAGTGCAGCCCGCCAGTTTCTGCTGATTAAGCCTATACAGTATTTGTTTGACAATGCACCCTCCATATGTTATCCTATGAACTGATTAGTTAGTTTGGAGGTATGGTTCATGAAAGCCATTATGTATTTAGTCCTCCTGCTGGCTGGTGTTATTCTTGGATGGATTATTCGCTGGCTGTATGCCAGATTTCAACTATCTGCGTCTGAACAAAGGGCAGAACGTGTAAAGCAAGATGCTATAAAGGAAGCAGAAGCTCAAAAAAAAGAAATTTTATTAGAAGCGAAAGATCAACTAATTCGGGAACGCAATCAGCAGGAGCGGGAAAACCGAGAGCGCCGCGGTGAATTGCAGCGCCAGGAACGCAGAATTCTTCAAAAAGAAGAAGCCTTAGAAAAGCGTGTGCTTGCGTTAGATAAGCAGGAAAGTGAGTTTATAGAGCGTGAAAAAGCAATTTTTACACGTGAAGAGACTCTCGCTAATGAAGAAGAAAAGTACCGGCAGGAACTTGAACGGATTTCTGGTTTAACGGCAGAAGAAGCAAAGACTTTGATAATCAAAGACCTTGAAACTGATGCCCGCAGAGATGCTCAGGTTCTTTTGAATAAAGTAGAACAGGAAGCTCAGCTTTCAGCGGAGAAAAAAGCCCGCGATATTTTAGTTGCTACCATTCAGCGTATAGCTACAGAAGTTACCAGTGACATTACTGTTGCAACAGTTTCTCTGCCTAGTGATGAGATGAAGGGTAGAATTATCGGTCGCGAGGGCCGCAATATCCGTACTCTTGAAACTTTGACAGGCGTTGACATCATTATTGATGATACTCCGGAAGCTGTTGTTCTTTCATGCTTTGACCCTGTAAGAAAAGAAATTGCGAAAGCTTCTCTTGAACGCCTTATCACAGACGGCCGTATTCATCCGGCACGTATTGAAGAAGTTGTTCAGAAAGTTACCCGCGAAATTCAGCAGAAGATCTACGAAGAGGGCGAGCGCGTTCTCTTTGAACTTGGAATCAATAACATCAATCAAGACGGTGTCAGAGCTCTCGGAAGACTTTACTTCAGAACAAGTTACGGACAGAACGTTTTGGTTCACTCAAAAGAAGTTGCCGCTATTGCTGGAATTCTTGCTGCAGAAATTGGTGCAGACAGAAATCTTGCAAAACGTGCCGCAGTGCTTCATGATATCGGTAAAGGCGCGGAGACAGATTCAGACCAGAACCACGCAGAAGTTGGTATGGATTTAGTGCGCCGTATGGGAGAAGACCCGCGCGTTATAAACGCTGTCGGTGCACACCACAACGATATTGAGCCTGCAAGCATAGAAGCTGTAATCGTTCAGATTGCAGACGCTATTTCGGCAGCACGTCCGGGTGCAAGACGCGAGACAATGGACAACTACGTTAAGCGCCTTGAAAATCTTGAGCAGATTGCTGAAGGCTTTAACGGTGTTGAAAAGGCTTATGCAATTCAGGCTGGACGCGAATTGCGCGTGCTTGTCAACAACGAGAAGATTCCCGATGTTGAGGTCAAAGATCTGGCGCGCTCAATCGCAAAGCAGATTGAAACTGATTTGCGCTATCCAGGACGCATAAAGATAACAATGATTCGTGAAACACGTATTATAGAATACGCTAGATAATAGACCTGTTCGGAAACTCGGTTAGTTTCCAAACAGGTCGGCAATTTTTCAGGCTAAAGCCTTACAAAATTGCGATTTACTAAAGTTCGTGTTCGGAAAACTGATGTTTCCGAACACGTATAATAAAAAAGCCGGTTTTGAACCGGCTTTTTTATTTTAAAGTGCTGATAGATTTTCGGGACGCGCCCGAAAATGACAATACTTAAAAGAAAAAGAATTTCTTCTTGCGCTCGGTGTTGAGCTTTTTGGCAATCTTTGCAATTACCTTGTCAGCGTCTTTGTAGTCAATCTGGCATGTGCCAACCTGATGATGACCGCCGCCGCCATAAGATGCACACAAAGCACCAATATCAGTTTTGCAGCTTCTGTTCAAAATGCTGTAGCCGATGGCAATAGAAACATTCTGCTTGTTTCTGCCGTCAACAATCCACATTGAGACATTCTGATCCGGGTACAGGCTGTAAATATAGAAGCGGTTTCCGGCGTTTATTGTGCTTACATTGCGTAGGTCTGTAATAATTACATTGCCTTCTGTGCGTGTATGCTCTTTGAGCATTTTGTCAAAAAGCGCAGTCTGTTCATTGTAGCAGTTTACGCGTTCTTTTACGTCGGGCAGTTCAAGAATTTGTTCCGGCGTTTTAACGGCGCACTCACTCAAGAGTTTTTCCATTAATGCAAGGTTAGAAACCTTAAAGTCTCTGAAACGACCAAGACCTGTTCTCGGGTCCATTATAAAACCGAGCAGAATTCCGCCTTTCGGGTTGTGAATTTCGTCAGCGGTAAGCTGACCTGAGTCAACTTTATCGCAGGCTGCAACAAGTTCTTTGTAGTTCGGCAGCTTCTCGTCTCCGCCGTAATATTCGTAGATAACGCGTGCGCAAGACGGTGCAAGTTCGCAGCGTCCGGGAATTTCAACTTTGTGGCTCTGGCTGAATTCTGATGAGTGGTGGTCAAACCACATACCGCAGCCCTGCATATAAGGAACATTTGCCAGAACATCGTTTTGTGCTATAGGAAATTTGCCGTCCTGAATGTCTTTTGGGTGTACAAAAGTCCATGTGTCGATAATGCCCAGCGTTTTAAGAAGCGCACCGCAGACCAAGCCGTCAAAATCAGAGCGTGTAACTAATCTCATTAAATTCTCCTGTTTGTGCATTCAAAAGCTATATGAAACCTCTAAAAACTTCAGTTTTTAGAGGTGACTTTGAATACGCGATGTTGTAAATCGCGCCATTATAGCGATTTACAACTCGACGGCAATATCTAAAAAACACAGTATGTGAGTTTTTAGATATTGCCTATAATTAGTTTATAACAGCTTTTTAAAAAAAACAAATTTAAAGAACTATAAATGATGTACTTTCTTTGGTTGTGTAATTCTGAGTAAGCCGCTGCTCCTTTCCTGCATAAAGAAAAAGAATCTTTGTATTCTGCCGCTTAACAGGGCTGTCAAAAGGATTTATCAAGAATTCCTCATATTCGGAATTGGCATAGCTTAAGCGGGTGCTTATAACAGTTGTGTGCTTATGCAAAGCTTCTGCATGCGCGTTTTTATCGTAGTGACGCTTGTACCAGGGCGCAAATGTGCTTGTTTTTGCCCTGCGGATAAAGTCAAATCTCAAGAATTCATGCGCAGACAAGGCGATGTTCTGCAATTCAGTTTCTGTGTATTTTGGCGTTTCAAATTCTTTTGAGACGGAGGACGGATTCCGGGAGAAACTAAAATAAATGGGAATAAATTCCGCCAGCAGAGAAAACCAGTCAGTTGTTTTGCGCAAAAGTGGAACGCCGCCTTTGCTTTTATTTATGAACTGCGCAAATTCAAAGAAAAAGCAGAATAAAGAAGTTGAGTCTGTTATAAACCTGATTGTGTAGCTGAAATCAGTTCCGTTATAGAAAATATCAGTGAGCGTCTCAACGTCTTTAAGCAGAAGAAGATCTCTGTAAGGCAGAACCGGTGTTTTAAGCACCTCATAAGGCGGAATATGCAGAAACTCCCAGCCGGCCTGTTTTGTTGTGTCTGCAATCGGTGCGCCCGAAAGCACCTTCAAAAAACCTAGCTGAAGCTGTTCACCTTTTAGTGCGGCAACATAATCGTAAGAATGACCGAATGAAATAAGATCTTCTTCAGGCAGTCCTGCAATAAGGTCAAGATGAACATGAATGTTTTTGGGAATCTGCCTTATGTTTCTGGCAATTGACTCTACGTCCGGCGACCTGTTGACGGCTTTTAATGTTTCTGGATTTGTGCTCTGAATGCCTATCTCAAATTGAATTGCACCTGCCGGCGCCTTTTTTAAAAGCTCAAAAGATTCTCTGCACAAGTTTCGTGCTTCAATTTCAAAATGGAAGGCTGTTTTGCCGTTGTGGTTTTCGATGATGTATCGCCAGATTTTAAGATAATGCGCCGGATTCAGGTTGAAGGTTCTGTCGACAAATTTTATAAGTCTGAACCCTTCCGACATAAAAAAGGCAATTTCCTCAAGCACACGTTCAATCGGCAGAGTGCGCACTTTTTTGTCAATTGAAGACAGGCAGTAAGCGCAGTTAAAAGGGCAGCCGCGAGCTGATTCATAATAGACAATGCAGTCTTTTATGTCTGCGCGCTCTTTAAAAGCGCTGTTGTTTCCATAAACAAACGGAATCTCGTTAAGCTGAACAGGCATAAAATCGCCGGAATAAGAGCCGTCTCTAAAAAAAAGCCCGTTCACCGAATGCAGCACGTTGAGAAAATCACCTGCGCCTGCGGTGCCGCTTTTGTATGTGGCGTTTGCTTCTGCAAATTTTTCTAGAATTTCTGCAACAGGTCGTTCGCCTTCACCCTTGATAATGAATGACGGGGCAGGGCACTTTTGAAAGACATATTCGCTTTGATAAGAAACCTCAGGCCCGCCGAAGCCTATTATCATTGACGGGAAAATCTGCTTTATTGCTTCTGAGACAATGTATGTTAAATTGCAGTTCCAGATATAAACCGAAAAAAGCAGCAGATCAGGCTCTGCGCCGTCAAAAGCTTCTGCAATATTCCGGATTATTTCTTCGGTAGGCTGGTTTATGCTCCATTCTTTTACGCATAACTGAATCTTGCCGTCATGCTGCTTTTCTTTAAGCTGTTTTGCGGCGTAAGTACAGAGGCTTCTTATTGCAAGGTTTGTGTGGTTATATCTAGCGTTTAATGCGCAAAACAGCACTTTCTTCATTTATTGAATCTCCGTTACAGCCGCCGTTTCAGCAGAACCAGAATTTCTTTTGCATTGTGTTTTTGAACGGCTCTGAAAAAGCATTATTTCCGTCTTTTAAGATAAAATCTTCGGCGGCTTTTATAAGAAGCTTTTCTGCATTTGAATCTAAGAAGCGGATGTCCACAAGCCATGTATCGATTTTATTCCTTAAAAGGTTGAAAGCTTTGGCATTTGACACAGGTTTTGCACTGAACAGCCCGGAATAGAAGCCTTTACGCTTTATTGCTCTGAAAGACTCTCCTGCTGTGCCGTTTGCTGCAAACTGCTTCTCGCATTGTTCAATGCAGATTCTGTCGCAGGCGCGTTTAGTGCAATCTATAAGATTGTGCATCAGGCAT
>CAMJMF010000117.1 GCA_946406925.1 uncultured Spirochaetales bacterium
GATTCCGTCTAAAGAATTTTCAAATGCGGCACTGATAACTACGTCTGAAGCAGGCATAGTAAATTTTGTGCCAGAAACAGCACATTTTTTTCCTTCTGTAGAATATTTAAGGGTGCCACGTGTTAAGATTTTTCCTTCATCAGGGGTTATTTCAAGCTTAATTTCCTGACCGGCGGCAGCTTCAAATACACTAGGAACAATTGTGCCGCCCTTCAAGTCTGCAACAGAAAGAGAATATAGTTTTGGTAAAGCATTAAGTTCTGCAAGACGCCGGGCTTCTTCTTCTGCCTGCCGGCGCAATTCTTCTTCTAAAGCAAGTCTTTGTGCTTCAAGGCGTTTGGCTTCAAGTTCTGCCTTGCGCTTATTACAAGAACGAATAAGAAGACACAGAATAATAAGCAGAATAATTCCAACACCTATAACGATTTTTTTTACTTTTTTCTTTTCCATAGTGTGCTCTACCCTCTTCTCCCTTTTAATTGAACTGCTTCCTGCTATAACAATTCAATTATAAACGTACAACTCAATATTATATGAAATCCCAAAAGTCAGATGAATTTGCAGACTTGCCTTATATCTGCAAATTTCTTACTTATCTCTTATTATCGGCAAAAGTGCCGAATTTGGGCACTGGCTGTCGACACAAAAACAAAAAAAATAATAGTACAAATTGTAAAATCTATATACAAATTAACAAATTTTACAAAAAAAGGAAAGACAGCGCGCAGCCATCTTTCCTTCCTTTAATCTAACAGCAATTTGAACAGCAACTTATATGTTAAGTCTAGAGGTTGTCAAAGAAACCCTTTGCTTTCAAAAGTTCTGCATTCAAAATGCCGCCTAAGGCTGCACCACGCTTTGTGTTGTGGCTTAAAGCTACAAATCTAATGTCAAAAACAGGGCATTTGCGGAGTCTGCCTACAGAAACAGCCATGCCTTTATCAGCTTCTCTGTCGCGGCGCGGCTGCGGTCTGTTTACTTCATGGCGCACAATAATCGGATGCTCAGGAGCATTCGGCAGGTTCAATTCCTGTGGAACACCGCGGAAGCTTGTCCATACACGCTCGATTTCTTCGAGGCTCGGCTTTTTATCTTCAGGCAGATCAAATTCAAGCGAAACACAAGCTGTGTGGCCGTCAATAACAGGCACGCGGTTACAATGTGCAGCAACAAGAGGTCCAGGTGCATTTTCAATTTTGCCGTTCTTTACAGTTCCAAGAATCTTAAGGCATTCTTTTTCTGTTTTTTCTTCTTCTCCGCCAATATATGGAACAACATTGTCAATCATGTCAAAAGAAGAAACGCCCGGATAACCTGCACCAGAAACAGCCTGCATTGTTGTTACAATCATGCGCTTAACAGGATAACCAGCCTGCTGCAAAGCAAAAATTGGTGCCATATAAGACTGTAAAGAACAGTTCGGCTTAACAGCAATAAAGCCCTTCTTCCAGCCGTGATGCTTCTGCTGTTCAGCAATAATGTCTGTATGCTGAGGATTGATTTCCGGAATCAGCATAGGAACATCGTCTGTCCAGCGGTTTGCGCTTGCATTTGATACAACTGGAATTCCAGCTTCTGCATAAGCAGCTTCAAGAGACTTGATTGTTTCTTTGTCCATTTCAAGGGCGCTGAACACAAATTTGCACTTACCCTTTGCAGCAGAAACATCGTTTGCGTCCTGCACGATTAAGTCTGCAACACCGGCTGGAATATTTGCGCCGATGAGCCAGCGGTTTTCTACAGCTTCTTTATAAGCTTTGCCAGCAGAACGCGGACTTGCGGCAACATAAGTAACTTCAAACCACGGATGATTTTCAAGATTTGCGATATAACGCTGGCCAACCATTCCCGTTGCGCCCAAAACACCAACTGCTATTTTATTGCTCATTATAATCTCCTAAAAATATTTGAACGCCTATAAGTCGCACTCTTTGAGCGCAGCTTCGATAATCTTCTTTGCATTGTCATTAACTTCAACCAGCGGAAGGCGTACACCGCCGGCAGGAAGATTTCTCAAGTTCATAGCGTACTTGATTGATGTCGGATTTCCGTCAACAAATGCAGCTTTGAAAATCGGCAGAAGTCTGTAATGAAGCTCCTGTGCGGTTTTCATGTCGCCGTCAAGTGCAGCCATGGTCATTTTAGTAACAAGCTCAGGCGTAAGGTTAGAAACAACTGAGAATACGCCGTCTGCACCGGCACCAATAATAGGCAGTGTCAATGCATCGTCACCGCAGAGAACTGAAAAATCAGGCTTTTTGCGGCTGATTCTTGCAATTACTTCCATCATCTGGCTTACGCTGCCAGAAGCTTCTTTTACGCCCACAATATTCGGAAGGTCAGCAATGCGGCAGAGCAAGTCTGTCGAAATGTTTTTGCCTGTTCTTCCGGCAATATTATAAACAATGATAGGAATACCCACTTTTGAGACTGCCTCAAAGTGGCGGTAAATTCCTTCATCAGACGGTTTGTTATAGTAAGGAGTGACTACCAAAGCATAGTCTGCACCCATTTTTTTAGCACGCTCAACATAGAAAACTGCATCTTTAGTACAGTTTGAACCCGCACCGATAATTACAGGAACTTTGCGGCCTGTCTTTTTAGTGTATTCGCGGGTTTCGGTCATAATAATATCGATGAGCTTTACTTCTTCTTCGTGCTCATCTAAAGTTGGTGTTTCTCCGGTTGTTCCCAATGCAAGCAGTCCGGTTATTCCACCTTCAAGCTGAAGCTTTACCAATTTGCGCCAGCCTTCAAAGTCAATGGAACCATCGCTAAACATAGGAGTTACCAAAGCAGTAAATGCGCCACGCAACTTTGACATGATACGCCTCCAAAATATTTAAAAAGCCTCTCCAACAAGAGGCTTCAGTATAATAGACGTGTTTGGAAACTGGTTTGAAGCTACGCTACCAGTACAGTTTTCCGAACACGAACTTAAGTCAATATGCAAGTTTATGCAGATTATTGCATTTTTATGCAATAATTACAAGAGGTTATTTAAAAAGTCTATGCAGAGAAATGTAGAATTATCAAATTACTCAAGTATTATGCCCTTCAGCATGGCTACATCGTTGCCGCAATACGTAAGGTAAAGCGGAGCTTTGCCGCATGAAAGGTTTATCGGGCTTGAGAATTTCTCCCAGTTGTTTGTAAATTCTACCTTGATTTTTGCAAGAGCCGGCGCATCAAGAGAAGTTCTTACCTCAAATGTGCCGCTGCAATAACCGCGCGTGATAATCGTAATCTTTTTTGTGTCTTTGAAATCAAAGTACTTGAAGCCGATTGAGTCGCCGCCTCTAATGTTTTCAATATGACCTTCGATTTCATCGCCGTCTCTGCCGTCCTGCGTAAGGCGCGGATAGCTGCCGGGAACAAAAAAGTTGTTTTCTTTTCTATTATATAGGTTGCAGGCAATATGTGCTGAATATTCGCCCTTGCCTTCAAGCGGCGCACCGTTAAGACCGCAAGAAGTCATTTCAACCTGCGGAATTGAGCCGTCTTTAAGTATCTCGATTTTTTCAGCGCAACCCTGGCGGCTGTACCAGTTGCCGTTGGTCTGTCTGTGATAGAAAACATACCAGTCGTCTTTTATCTTGATAATGCTGCCGTGGTTGTTGCCGCCTTCATTTGAGACAAGCACGCCGCGGTAGACAAAATCTTTGCGCGGGTTCTTTGAAGTAGCATAGCAGAGTTCGCGCATTGACTCACATGAATAGATAAAGTAATAGACATCGCCGATTTTCCTGATTGAAGATGCCTCAAAAAATGAGTGGCCTTCAAAGGTTGAGCCTTTTGCATATTCAATGCCCGGAACAATGAAAACAGGTTCTTCTTCAATAGTAAGCATGTCTTTGCCAAGGGTTGTACACATTGAACCGTGGCGGCTTTTGTCGCCTCTTCCGCAGAAACCTGTGTAAAGATAAGTCTTGTCGCCTTCTGTAATTACAGCAGGGTCAAACATCGGCTCGTCACCTTTGCGCTCGCCGAGTCTTGTTCCGTCTTTATAATGAACATAGCCATAGAATTCGTATTTGCCTGCCGGAGTGTCAGAAACCGCAACAGACACAACGCTTGTTTTGTCAAGCTCGTAAAAAAGATAGTATCTGCCGTCAGGACCGACTGTTACATCAGGCGCATAAAGGCACATTTTTCCGTCTTTATTGAGCGGGTCTGCCGTTTTTGGGTAGATTACGCCTTCATAGCGCCAGTCGCTCAAGTCATCTACAGGTGCGGAATAGCATACATAATCTTCAAGGCAGAAAACCCAGCCGTTGAAAATATCGTGAGAACCGAATATATAAATCCGGTCATTAAATACGTGAGGTTCTCCGTCCGGGATATATTCCCATGAAGGAAGATATGGATTGAATGCCTGTTTTTTCACTTGAATATCCTTATAAAAACTATGTTCAAATCAGCGATTTCGGTGTAATTTTATATTATGACTGCACAAAAGAGCAAGAGCTTTTGCAATAGAGGTATGAAAAATGAAAAAATTCAGAGTTGACGGCGGATTTTTGATAAGCTTTGTTATCAATCTATTGTTCAATCTGGAATGGGTGGCATTGGCTTTTATATTGTTTCTACTGCATAAGTTTTTGAAACTGCCGATGTGGCCTGTCTGGGGCGCGCTTGCACTCTGGGTTGGCGGCGTTTTCATCACTACGCTGGTGCTGTCGCTGCTTGCCGCATGGGGAAACAGCGCGGACGATGCGCCGGCACAAAACAAGAACCCGTACTCAAACGGTGCAGACAGAACTAACAGCATAGTTCAGCCTGAACCAGCGGCTGCCGCCACATCTGCAAATAGCCAGCCGAAAACTCAGCCGGCGCAGTTTAAGTCTGAACTGGCGCGCGCAATAATGCAGCCGCAGTCATATTCACAGCCTGAAACAAAAACAGACGCAGATGCCAATGCAGACACCGGCAAGGATGATTAAACCTGCTCAACTGTCACGCGGTTCTTGCCGTTGCGCTTTGAAATGTACATGCACTTGTCTGCTGTATTTATAAGCTTTGAAATCTTTGTGTTCGACATATCGTGTGTTATGCAGACACCGATACTAAGCGTTATTTTTATTTCCTTGTTCTCGTGCATAATAGTGCTGCGCTCAACAACCTTTCTAAGCTCTTCTGCAATCTGCACAGGGTCAATGCTTTCGTCATAAATAAAAGTGTTGAACTCTTCGCCGCCCCAACGGCAGTAAAGCGAAGTATCGCCAAAAACAGAAACAAGCTTGCACGCCACATTTTTTAAGACCAAATCGCCTGCATCATGACCATAAACGTCGTTGACCTGCTTAAAATAGTCCAAGTCCATCATGATTACAGCGACTCTCTTCTTTTCAGGCTTCAAGTACAATTCGTCAATCTTTTTGTTAAAGCCGTATCTGTTATAAAGCCCTGTCAGCTCGTCATGCTCGGCGGCACGGTTTGCAATTCTAAGAGCTTCCTGCTGTCTCAGCTCGGCCTTCTTAAGCTCGTCGATAATGCGAGTCAAGAAAAGCGCCTCAACAACATTGCCGTCATCATCATGCTTATAAGGCACAAACAAGAAATTCTGCCAGCCGTTCATTTTTGAGAGAATATCATCAGACAAAACGCCCTGCTTTTTCAGTCTGTCAGGCAGAGTGTCAATGTTCAGGAACTGCTGGTGTTCGTGAAGCGTCACAACATCAAGGTCGTTGTCGCACCAGGTATTCCAGATCTGCTTTAACGGCTGCACCGTAGACATTGTTTTAACGCCCGTATTCAGCATCTCAAGCGAATTGTTCTTAAAGTCCATCAAATACATTGAGTGGAAAATGCGCTCAATGCTGCCTAAGAATGAAACACGCTCCTGAATTGCAACTTCCTTCTCAATCTGGGTCTTTTTTTCTTCAGTTGCGTCCTGAACACAAAGCGTAACTGTCTTGATTTTTCCGTCTCTGGCACGCGATGAGACAATAATATAAGCGCGCAGCCACATGCCGTGAGGTTCCTGATATTCAATAGACAATACGTCCTTGCCTTTCATGCGCTCGTCCAATGTGCTGAAATTGAACCACGCGCGGATTTTGTTCTGATTTTCTTCATCAAGAGTATTTATCCACGCATTAAGAGACTCTTCAAATGTATCGCCCTGAAGCGAGCTGAGATATTCAGAATTCTTAAAAACCGTATATTTCCGCGTTTCAAGGTCTACGCTGCAACACTGAATATAAACATCAGAAAGAGATTTTGCTATCTGATATGCGCTTTCAAGATTTGCAAGATACTCGCGCTCTTTCTGGCGGTGCTCGTCAAGATTTTCTGTAATGAATGTCAGCGACTTTATATGATTGTGCTTGTCTTTTTCTGTTGCAATAAGCGTACCTTTGAGCAGCTTGCCCTTTTCGTTGACAAACTCAACACTGTCAAAGTCTTTGGTTTTAAGCCGCGCATCAACCGTAGAAAAATCCATGAACTTGCGCATAATATTGCGGGAACTTTCCGGCATTTCGTTTATCCAGTCGTTTATGGCAACGCTGATATCAATAGTGCCGTCATACAACTTAAGAGATTTATCGTCTTTAAGCGTAAGATACGACTGATGCTCCAAATCAAAATTAAAGCACGAATAATAAGCATTTGTAAGCGACTTGGTAATCTTATAAGCCTGAAGCAGAGAGTCTGCATGGCGCAGTTCGCGGCGCTTAATCTCGTCAATGCAGCGGATTAAGAACAAAGCCTCTGTAACAAGCCCTGACTCATTGCGTATATAAGGAACTATAAGCACATTTACCCAGCCGTTTGTAATTGTAAGCACATCGTCTGACAAAGAGCCCTGCTCGGTAAGTCTTTTCTGCAGCGTGTTGAAATTCAAAAAATCTTTGTTTGCTTCAAATGACTCAGGCGTAAAGTCTTTGGCACACCAAGATTCCCAGACATATTTAAGCGGCATATTCTGGTCTTTAACGCCGCTTCTGCCGTTAAGCACCATAAACGTATTGTCGCTAAAGCTTCCGCGGTACATTGAAAGATAAATGTCAGCAATACTTTTAAGGAAAGTCAGCTGGTTTTCAAGATATTTCTGGTGTTCAAGAGCCGCAAGCCGCTCGCTGTTTATGTCCTGCGAAACAAAAGTAACAGATGACACCTCATTCAGCGCATTCCGCGAACAGACAATCAGCTGGCCTCTGTGCCAGTTATCTTCTGAATCAATATATTCAACCGTGTCAGTGTCCTTTGTTTTCATGCGCTCATTCAGAGTTGAAAAATCAAAGATAGCTGCAAGCTTTTCTGCTGACTCTGAAGGAAGCAGACTCAGCCTTCTTGCAATAAAGCTTTGTATGCCGGAACCTTCTGCCAGCCCGCTGCTGGTATAGTCTTTAAGCAGTGAATATGTATCGTGCTCAAGATCAAAGCTGCAAACCTGCATGTACGCATTCATCAGCGATTTTGTCAGCTGATAAGACTTAGAGATCTGCGTCATCATCTCGCGCTCTGTAATGTCAAGCAGACTGCGGAGCACTGTTACAGAACCGTCAGAGCCTTCTATAAGCTGCATAGTTCCATAACAATAAATTATGTCCGGCGAATTATGGTGGCGGATTCTGTATTTGCAGTTCATCACCTGCCCCGGCTTGAGCATTGCAACTGTTTCTTTAACTATGTGCCTGTCTTCTTCGACTGTGGTGCTCGCAACGCCGTCAATAAATTCAGGCTGCATCAGGTCTACAGTTTCATAGCCGAGAATCTCAAGCGCGGTCTTGTTTGCAAAAACAATCTCTGACGTGTCTTTTTTATATTGAAGAATTCCGCATGAAATTGAAGAAAGCAGGGTATACATGTTCTTTCTTGCCTGCTCTTCTGTTGAAAATTTCTGATAGGCAAAAAGCATTCTTGAGGATTCGGTTGTGTCATAGATAACAACATTTGCAATAATGTGCCCGTCACCCTTCCTCTTGGAAATCAGAATCATCTTCCTTCGGTATGAATCGTTGTATTTGAGTTTATAGTCAATATGAAGGTTGCGCTCGCCTTTTTCAAAAGACTGAATGAGCGCGGCTGCCGACTGAAGATAAAGCGCGTTGTGTGCTTCGTGAACTATGTCGTATTTTACGTTCCACAAAGTAATGTAGTTGTCATAGTTCATAGGAAAATCAAGTCCGTCGGTCTGGTATTCGGGCGCATTGAATGTGGGCATGCGGTAAATCATGTTGTCAGTAAGGTCTGCCTGATAGCTGCAAAGTGCGCCTGTAAGCACAGCCTCGCGGTAAAACTCACGCTCATCATCGATTTCATCTTTAAATGGTGAAATATCTGTTGCAGTGATAAGCATGTAATTGCCGGTCTTAGTCTTTAACGGTGAAATACCGGCGTTAAGGGTCTTTCCATTGGGGCATTGTATCTGGCTGAATCTGCACTCACCAGTCTTAAGAAAGCGCACTACAGGGCAATTAGGGCATGGCGAATCATTGTTCAAATAAGCTGAATAGCAGAACTCTCCGAGCGGCGGCTCGCCGTTATAAAAATCGCGGATAGCTTTGTTGACGTGTACAATTTTAAATGTCTGTGGATCAATGATATAAATGAATTCTGGCTGCAAATCAAAGGCTGCGAAATAATCTTCTGAAAGAATATCACCGGACTGTTTGTTTTTGCTGTTTTTCATCAATAGACCAAACCTTATAAAATGAATTATAACCTGTTTGTGTGAAAATGCAAAACGCTTTTCGCAAAAGTTTATTCTACGGATATAGTTCATTCGGCGAAATTCTTTTCGCAATAGATTAATCTTATATTGAAGTTCATACGGCGAAAAGTGTCTGTTTCCGCAAAGCAAAAACAGACAGCCTATGAAGCACAAAACCGGCAGCTTGTGTACCGCACTCCGCTGCCCACCGCATTTGTTCATCAACGATAAAATCGTCACACGTGTCATTGCCCGACTTGATCGGGCAATCTTTTGAGCAAATCTTATGATATGGTTTGTTGCTTTCACATGAAGTGAGAGAACCACAAAATATGGTTTATTTCTTCCGCATGAAGTGGACAAACCACAAAATGTGGTTTATTGCTTCCACTTGAAGTGAGAGAACCACAAAATATGGTTTATTTCTTCCGCATGAAGTGGATAAACCACAAAATGTGGTTTATTGCTTCCACTTGAAGCGAGCAAACCACATAATGCGGTTTGTTACTTTCACTTGAAGTGAGCAAACCACAAAATGTGGTTTGTTAGTTTCACTTGAAGTAAGCAAACCGCTAAATGCAGATTTTGTCTTTTTTCTCTACTATCCGTTTGCTGAAATTTACGCCTAAAAGATGAACTGAAAAGCGGTTATTTATACCGGGTATAAAAAAGCCAATATAATCAATCAGCCATAATATTTCAGATACATAAAACAATAATGTCATTTTTGAATAATCTGCAAATATAAATGTAACTGCAAGAACGTAATATATTAAATTTGCGGCAAAAATTCTCCATTTGCC
>CAMJMF010000118.1 GCA_946406925.1 uncultured Spirochaetales bacterium
CGGGTGGTTGGTTGTGCGCATGCCAGCATGCGCACTGGCTCTTGCGCCACTAATCCAGGTTCTTAGGGCGGCAGCCCTAAGCCGTGCCGGAAAAGGATGGGGTTTAAGGGGAAGGAAAAACCGCGCCTCGGAAGAAGGGGTTTTCTCTTCCCCTTAAAACATTGAAATATGAAAATACTTGTGCTAGAATTATTAGCTGTAGAATTATGGCTTTTTCCATTTTTACAAAATGATTTTAGGATAAACTTTAATGCCATTAAAAAATGATGTTCGTGTATATATCATCGGTGCCGGTTTTGCCGGTCAGATGATTGCTGATGAACTTGAAGCAAAAAAGATTTTTGGACGTGTTACCGCTTTCTTAGACGATGACACAAGCCTTATCGGCAAGCAGAGAAACGGTATACCGATTTACGGCCCGATCAGCATGGCGGGGCTTTTAAAGCCGGGCGCATACGACGAAGCAATTATCGCTATGCCGAGCACAAAAAACGAGCGTCTGCGCGAAGTTTACGGCATTCTTAGCGAAGCCGGTTTCTCAAAAATCAAGATTCTGCCAAGTATCTCGCAGATTGTAGAAGGCAAAGCCCATCTTGTTCAGGCACGTGAAATAAATCCTCTTGACCTGCTTGGAAGAACCCCGATTACTATTTCTCTAAAAGAAACATTGTCTTATCTCCGCGGAAAACGCGTGTTGATAACAGGCGCAGGCGGTTCAATAGGTTCAGAGCTTGCAAGACAGCTGCTTTCAGGCGGCGCCGAGCGTCTCTACCTCTTTGGTCACGGCGAAAACTCGATTTATCTTATAGACAAAGAACTGCGCATTCTTCAGAAAGAAGGTGTCGGCGAAAAAGCCACAGTTGTTCCGATAATCGGAGACTTAAAAGACAAGGCTTATCTTGAATGGCTTCTGCCTAAAATGCACATCGACGTAATCTTCCACTGCGCCGCCTACAAGCATGTTCCTTTAATGGAAGAAAACCCTGTTGCGGCAATAGAGAACAATGTCTTTGGCACGCAGAATCTGCTTGAGGCTTCTCTGGCTTCTAACGTAAAGCGCTTTGTGCTTATTTCAACAGATAAAGCTGTTGAGCCTGTCTCAACTTACGGTGTTTCTAAAATGCTTTCAGAAAAGCTTGTTCTTGCCGCCGCAAAAAAAGCAACAAAAGACCAGTCTTTTATGTTTGTGCGTTTCGGCAATGTTTTAGGCAGCCGCGGTTCAATTCTGCCGCTTTTTATGGAACAGATTAAGACAGGCGGTCCTGTAACAGTAACAGACCCTGAAATGAAGCGCTTCTTCATGACAATCCCGGAAGCATGTTCGCTTGTTCTTCAGACAGGCGGCGTTGGCCAGAACGGGCTTTCTTACCTTCTCGACATGGGTGAGCCGATCAAGATTGTTGACATTGCCGAGCAGATTATCAGATTTTCGGGCTTTGAGCCGAACAAAGACATCAAGATTGAGTTCATCGGTTCAAGAAAAGGCGAACGCCTCGACGAGCCGCTTTGGATAGAAGAAGAAAACCCGACAAAGACAGAATACCCGAAAATCCTCAAGCTCAAATCTCTTCCATATAAAGATGATAAACTTGAGAAACTGCTTTCTCAGCTGAAACCAATATGCATTTTTGACGAAAAAGCGAAAGAACTTTACCGCGACAAGGCTTATCTGGCAAAAGTACTTTGCGATGCCGTGCCATCATTCAAGGAGATGTACAATGCCGCAAAAAATTAATTTCTCTGTAGCCTCAATAGGAAAAGAAGAAGAAGAAGCCGTTCTGCGCGTATTGCGTTCAGGCTGGCTTACAACCGGCAAAGAAACAATGGCTTTTGAGAACGAATTTGCACAGAAAATCGGCGCGGAACACGCACTTGCCGTAAACAGCGCAACTTCCGGTCTTATGCTTGCATACGATGCAGTCGGTGCAAAAGAGGGCTATAAAATTTTAACAACGCCCTACACTTTTGCTTCAACAGCTCTTGCCGCCCGTCATCTTGGCGCGCACATAGAATACGCTGATATAGAAAAAGACTCATACAGCATTTCGCCAAAAGCCGTTGAGCAGAAGCTCGAACAGGATTCAAAGAACGGCAGAAAAATTAAGGCAATTGTGCCTGTCCATATAGCCGGAAATGTCTGCAACATGAAAGAACTAAAAGCAATTGCAGAACATTATGATGTCAAAATAATCGAAGACGCGGCACACGCCTTTCCCTCAAAGACAGCACTCGGCTTTGCAGGCACTTTGGGCGACATCGGCGTTTTTTCGTTTTATGCCACAAAGACCATAACCACGGCAGAAGGCGGCATGATTACAACGAACAACGACGAATACGCCAAAAGAATGCAGGTCATGCGCCTGCACGGAATTGACCGCCCGATTTGGGACAGGTACACAAAGGACAAAGCTTCCTGGGAATATGACGTAGTTGATGCAGGCTACAAATGCAATCTGCCGGATGTTCTGGGCGCAATAGGCCGCGAGCAGCTTAAAAAAGCTGACATGCTCTTTGAAAAAAGAAGCAGAATTGTCCACCGCTATAACGAAGCTTTTAAAGACGCAGACTTTCTCACTCTTCCGCCAGACGGAGAAGGAAACGCATGGCATCTTTACCTTCTGCGCATAAAGCCTGAAATGCTTACTATAAGCCGCAACGAATTCGGCAGTCTGCTTCAGGATCAGGGCATCTGCATTTCAATGCATTTTATTCCGCATTTTAGAATGACTTACTTTAAGAATGAATACGGACTAAAAGCCGAAGATTTTCCGAATGCACAGGAACATTTTGAAAGAACCATAACACTGCCTTTGTGGCCTGACATGACAGACGAAATGGCAGATCAGGTTATTGATACGGTTCTTTCAATAGGAAAAGCACATCATGCCTGAAAATGATGTAAAACCGAAAAAAACATCAAAAAAACGTTCTCACTCAAAAAAACAGTTTGATTATACTGACGTATATTCAAGTGACATTATTCTTGATGATATGCTTTTCGGCGTGCTCGTCAGAAGCCCGGTTCAATGCGGTCCTGTTCCAGAAATTGAACTGCCAGAGCTGCCCGAAGGAGTTGCTTTCTTCAGTGCAAAAGACATTCCAGGAACAAACAATGTAACCGTAAAGAAAACGCGTACAAGCGTTTTTGCCGACAAAGAGATTCTATATTACGGGCAGCCAATCGGCATTTTAGTCGGGCCGGACGAAAACAAGCTTAACGAGCTGCTGCCGTCAATCGGTTTTTCGCTTGACCCGCTGAATATTCCGATGGGACTTGAGTTTTCTGACTCTTTTTCGGCAGACCAGCTTCTGGCAAACCGTTCAATTCACTACGGCGAACCTGACTCTGTATTTGCAGATTCTAAAAATCAGTTTGAGCAGACATATAAGTCTGACATAAAGCTGCCTAAAGAAGAGCGGAACAGCTGTGTTGTTTCTTTTACAGGCAAGCAGCTTCACGTTTATACAAACTCGCAGTGGGCAAGCCATCTTAGAAAAACCGTAGCAGACACGCTAAACATAAACGACGAGCATATTCTGATTCACAAAACCCATCAGGTAAGAACCCGCATAAATGACACATGGATTTCGAGCGTAACGGCGGCACAGGCTGCTGTAGCTGCATATAATATTCACAAACCTATAAAAATTGTTTATTCACTTTCTGAACAGGAAACATATATTGAGCGCATTGAGCCTGCCTCAATAAGATACAGAACTTCATGCAGCGATGACGGCATAATCACTTCTATGGATATATGCATTCTGATAAACGCAGGCATAATCAATCCGTTTATTCAGTATATTCTTGACAGATTTGTAATTGCAGCCACAGGCGTTTATAAAATACAAAATCTAAGAATAGATGCATACGCCATAAAATCGAATTATCCGCCGCTCAACTGTTCTTTTACATGGGGCGACTCCCAGGCCTTTTTTGCTATAGAAAACCACATGCATTATATTGCAGAAAAACTGAACATTGATGTTGAGGAATTAAAGCAAAAAAACCGGCTGCAGGAAAATGATTCAAGTTTCTATTGCTTATACAAGCCTCTTTTTATAGAAGAAACTATAAGCCAGGCATATTCCATGAGCGACTATAAGCGGAGAAACACCGCGTATCAGCTTCTGTCTTCGTTTCCGCCTGAAACTCCGCAAAAAAGGCTTAGAGGCATAGGGCTTGCTGTAGCCCAAGAAGGAAACTGCCTGCTTTCAGACGATATGATCCGCTCAAAATATTCGCTTGAGACTACGCTTGAAACAGACGGTTCGCTTTCGGTTAAAATCTATTCGCCGACGGAACATCTCAAAGTTATATGGCAGAAACTCATCGAGAAGATTCTTGAGATTCCGCCTGAGAACGTGCATTTTGACACAGATTATTCTAATACAGAAGAACCTGCCGAGCCTGATGTTCTGTCGCTCAATATTACGATAATGACGCAGCTTCTTAAGAAATGCTGCACAACTCTGCAAAAGTCGCGGTTCAGACAGCCGCTTCCAATCTGCGTAAAAAAATCTTTTATGCCGGCAAGAAAAAGCATATGGAATGACACTAATTTTTCAGGCCAGCCATATCAGGCAACCTCTTGTGTGGCAGCCGTTGTGGAAGTTGAAGTTGACACAGTATCTTATGAAGTAACGCTGCGTGATGTAAATATAGCTATGGAATGCGGCGAACTGCTTGACGAGAAATCCGCCGTTTCAAGCGTAAAGACAGAAGCCTCCAGAATTATCAGAAACTTAGTCGCGCCCAATTCGCTTAACCTTGTCTACCCAAAAGTAGAATTTGTTCCGTCTGGCGAGCCGCCAAAAGAAATCGGCTCAATCATAGAAAACGTTCTGCCGGCAGCGTTCAGTTCCGCAATTTCTCAGGCTTTGGGCATAGAAGTCACAGAACTTCCATTAGAAACAGATTCAATCTACAAGCTTATGTCTCAAAAAGGAGCAGAAAGTGAAAATTAACTGCGTAATAAACGAGAAGCTTGAAACACTCAATATGAACGGAACTGAAAAAATCATAGACGTTCTCCGCAATCAGTTTGGGCTTTGCGGCAGTAAAATGCGCTGCGGCGAAGGCAGATGCGGTTCATGCACAGTTCTTCTAGATAATACACCGGTTCTTTCATGCATTCTTCCGGCTTATGCCGTTCAGGACAGCTCAATAGTCACAATTGAATATTTCAGGCAGACACCCGAATATGAAGACATTCATAAGGCGTTCAAAAAAGCAGGTGTTCACCATTGCGACTATTGCGAAGCTTCCAAATACTTTACAATTAACGAATTTATTGAAAAAGTGAAAATGCCGACAAAAGAAGAAATTGAGCAATTTATAGCGACAATGCCCTGCAAATGCGTTGAAGCGAACACATTGATGACAGGCATTATAATAGCAGCAAAAAACCGCAGGTCACGTGTAAATGAGTACTGAATCAGCCACAATTAAATACGCCGAAGATATTCCTGAAGCGCTTTATCACCTCCGCACTATAGAGAATCTCTCAATTACAGCAGGCTGCACCGGCGTAAACTACAGCGCGTGCCCTGCCTTTTTAAGCTACCCTGATTCAATCTTAAGTGTGCGGAGAATTGTTGAATTCAAACAGATTATAAAGACTGAGCGCTCAATCGAATTCGGGGCGGGCGTAACGCTTTCGCAGATTGAAAATCTGCCGCAGAAGTTTCCGAAAGTGCTGCATGACGCAGTCTGCACCATTGCAAACAGACAGGTGCGCAACATTGCCACAATCGGCGGCAACGTATGTACACAGCCTATGAAGATGACGACATTTGCCCCGCTTCTTGCACTGAACGCAAAGCTGGTTTTACGCGCAGGTACAGAGCGTATGCACATAGACAAGCACCACCCTTCAACAGAAACACAGATTCTGCCGCTCTCGCAGTTTGACGCTGTTCCGGCGGGCTATTTTTTGACCAGAATCCGCGTTCCGCTTGAAGAATGGGATGTTTCAATTTTTAAGAGGACAGGCCCTAAAAATGAAATTTCACCGCTTTCAGCTTCTTATGTTTTTTTGTCTAACACGCAGAAAAATTTCTTGGCAGATTTGCGGCTTGCGTTCTGCGGCGTTTTTTCTTTCAGGAACAGAGAACTTGAAAACAGCATAATCGGAAGCAAACTGCCGCTTCCGCAAAAGTCTGTGCAGACATTTACAGAAAAAGCGGCCGCATATTTTGATGAAGATGTAAAAGAAGGCACATATAACCCGGTTTTGCGCGCCCAGTTTATCAACCTAGTAAAAGAATCCCTGGAAACACTGACTGACTAAGCCATTATTATATGTCATGCCGAATTTAGTTCGGCATCTGCATGAATGGTGAAACTAGATTCCGAAACTAGTTCGGAATGACATAAGCCTAAAATCGGAATGACATAAGATTGCCGTGTCAAGCACGGCAATGACACAAAGTCACGCCCTGCAATGACACAGCTAGCTTATCAGCATTGCGTCCCCGTAAGAGAAGAAGCGGTACTTGCCCTGCACCGCCTTCTGGTAAGCCGCCATAATGTTGTCTTTTCCAGCAAAGGCAGAGACAAGCATCAGCAGCGTAGATTCCGGTGTGTGGAAATTCGTAAAGAGCTTGTCTACAACTTTGAATTTATAGCCCGGATAAATGAAAATCGAAGTTGACTGCCAACCGCGCTTCAAGCCGCCTTTTTCTACATCCCAGGCAGATTCAAGCGTTCGCAGCGATGTTGTGCCGACCGCAAGCACAGGGCGTTTTTCCGCCTTAGCTTTTTCAATTGTGGCGGCAGTTTCATCTGAAACAAAGAACTGCTCTTCATGCATTTTATGGTCTTCTATGTTCTCTGTGCGCACAGGCAGAAAAGTGCCGAGCCCCACATGCAGCGTAACATAGACAATCTCAATATTTTTAGCCTTCAATTTTGCAAGCATTTCTTCTGTAAAGTGAAGCCCTGCCGTCGGTGCTGCCGCCGAACCTGTTTCTTTTGCGTAGATTGTCTGATAGCGCTCGGCATCTTCGTCAACGTCTTCGCGCTTAATGTAAGGCGGCAGCGGAATATGCCCGTTTTTTTCAAACCAGTCTTCATCAAGAGAACGGTCAAAGTGCAGAGTGCGGAATTCTGTGCCCTCATCATCAGGGTTATCTATAATTTCTGCTGTTGTTCCGTCTTTAAAGCGGAAAGTCTTGCCGGGCTTTTGCCTTTTGGCATTGCGCGTCATAGATTTCCAGACGCTTCCATGTTTATAGCCTTCAAAGTTAAGGCACTGCAATATAAGAAATTCAACTTCTTTTGTGGGCGGTTCTGCGCCTTTGGGGGCATTATTGCCTGCAAGCGGCATCGCATAAAGGCGCGAACGGCGCACACGCGAATTGTTAAAGACCATCACCGTGCCACTTTCGATTAAGTCAGGTAGATTCTGCATCATAAAGTCCTGCGTTTCGCCGGAAAACCTGTCTAAGCGCATTAATTTATCGTTTCCGCGTATGCCGGAAGGATGCTGTGCAATCAGCTCTTCCGGTAAATCAAAATAAAAGTCCTTCGTCTTCATGTTTCATTTTTCCTTCAAGTCCAAGATGCTTGTAAGCTTTAGGCGTAACAACACGCCCTCTCGGTGTGCGCTGTAAAAGTCCGCACTGAATCAAATATGGCTCGTAATAATCTTCAAGCGTATCTATGGATTCACCAATTGAAATAGCGAGCGTTTCTGCACCAACAGGACCACCGCCGAAATTTTCGATTATACTGCGCAAGATTTCGCGGTCATAACGCTCAAGCCCGAGCGAATCAATCTGAAGCTTGTTTAAGCCAGATTTTACGATTCCGATAGTTATGTGCGGCACTGCGTCAGATTCTTTCTTATAAAATTGGGCAAAATCGCGCATACGGCGGAGCACACGGTTTGCAACGCGCGGCGTTCCTCTTGAGCACGAAGCAATAAGCTCGGCGGCATCTTTGTCGATGTCAACAGCCAGAATTGAAGCCGAGCGGCAGACAATGTCAGAAAGCTCGTTAATGTTATAGAACTCAAAACGCTGCACAATGCCAAAGCGGCTTATGAGCGGGCTTGAAACAGCACCGGCTTTTGTCGTCGCGCCGACGAGCGTGAACTTCGGTATAGGCACGCGCACAGTTCTTGCGGTCGGCCCCTGCCCGATTATCCAGTCAAGCTCATAGTCTTCCATTGCAATGTAAAGCATCTCCTCGATGGCCGGCTTAAGGCGGTGAATTTCATCTATAAAGAAAACCGAACGTTCCGTAATTGTAGAAAGGATTCCTGCAAGGTCTTTGGGCTTGTCTAGCGCAGGCGCGCTTGTTACCTTAAAGTCTACGCCAAGCTCGTGCGCGGTAATCTGTGCAAGAGTTGTCTTGCCCAAACCCGGCGGGCCAATCAAAAAAAGATGATCCATAGCCTCGCCGCGCTCTCTCGCAGCTTCTATGAACACTGAAAGATTGTCCTTTATGTGGCTCTGCCCCTGAAATTCAGTCAAAAATTTCGGGCGGAGTGAACTTTCTTTATCATCCTGAACGCTCAAATCTGGGCGTACAATGTGCGAATCATCAAAATCAGCCATATCAGTTTGCAAGCTCCACTATCGCGCGGCGGAAAAGCGCATCTTCCTGCTCTTTCCGGCTTAAGTTTGTATCGATTTCAGCTGAAAGGCGCGCTATAAGCGGCTCTACATCGCGCTTATCGTAGCCCATGCTGCAAAGCGCGGTCATTACGTCCTGCCACGGCGAAAGCGCCTTGACCGGCACGCGGACTGTGTCTTCTTGAATTGAAAGCTTGCCCTTGAGTGCAAGCAGCATCTTTTGGGCTGTTTTCTTGCCGATTCCAGGAATTTTCTCAAGGCGCGCCAAATCGCCTTCGTCAAGCACAGACGCAAGCCCAGAAGCTGTTATATTTGAAAGAATCTTCAGCGCGGCTTTTGGCCCGACGCCTTCAACCTTCATCAAATCAAAGAAAGTGTCGCGCTCGCCTTCTGAAGCAAAGCCGTAAAGGTTCATGCCGTCTTCTTTATGCTGAAGCCACGTGTACACACGCGCCTTTTCGCCGACATGAGGCAGAGAATCCAGGGAAGACTCGCTGACAGCAAAGCACCATTCAATAATGCCTGTGTCCTCGCTGCCCGTTTCCAACATGAGCATTTGCGGCTTTTTGGCACTTATCGTGCCATAAATGCTGTTAAACATACAAAAAGTATAACGGAAGGAGTTGATTTGAGCAACGGTGTTTAGCCTTTGATTCACCCATGTCTTTGCGAGGCATGTAATGCCGAAACAATCCAAAGATGTGAATCCTCCTAGATTTTTGTAAAATCTTCCAGAATTTTCGCAGACAGGTACAGAAAAATCGAAATCGTTATAGATAGTCATATAGCTATAACTTAAAAAGGAGGCTATATGGAAAAGTTTATAAAACCTAAGCCGTTTGAAAAGCTGAC
>CAMJMF010000119.1 GCA_946406925.1 uncultured Spirochaetales bacterium
GGCATTGTCTCCGCTTTTTTATCCCAAAATGAAAATTCTCTTTCTGCCATTTTTTTCTCCATTAAGCATTTGCGCCCAGTTCGAGTGCTTTCATGTTAATATCTACAAGTTTAGGGTCTTTAACCGCAAAACGTGCATGAACAGACTTTTCGATTGTCTCTTTTTTCAGCGGAAGATACTTTAAGGCAGCACCAATAAGAACCATGTTCTCTGTCTTGATGTTTCCGGCTTCTTTTGCAAGTTCTGCTGTCTTTACGATATTCGATTTTGGAAGCTTCTTGATTGTTGAATAAAGAGCTTCGATTTCCGGATAATTTCCGATATTAACGAACGGCTCGGCGGCTGTTACAACAACACCGTCCGGCTTAAGCCATGTAAGATAGCGCAGGCTTTCGAGTGGTTCCATCGAAAGAATCATGTCAGCCTTTCCAGACGGAATTAAATCGCTTGCAATTGTTGAATCTGAAAGACGCAGATGTGCCTGAACACCGCCGCCGCGCTGGCTCATTCCATGAACTTCAGACTGACGGACTTTTAAGCCTTCTGCCATAGCTGATTCTGCAATAATTGCAGCCAAAGATAAAACGCCCTGTCCGCCTACACCGGCGAGTAAAATATCATATGTCATTTTTTTGCCTTCTTGTTTCTAATTCTGAATGCTTCAAGACATTCGCGCACCATAATTACAACTGAAACACCGCGGTATTCGGCTTCTTCAATAAGAACTTTTGTGTTAGCCTCGCGGTTTGCAGGATTTGTAGCAAGCACGCGGATATGCTCTGGTTCTACGCCGAGTCCTTTAATGAGCGGCTCAAACTGGCTTGAAGGAAGCATTGTCGGCTGACAGCCTGTCATAGCAACAATTGTATTGTCCAGAAGAATTACTGTTACTGGTGTTTTTGTAGCCACGCAGTCTACAAGGTTTGTAATTCCAGAATGAAGGAATGTTGAATCGCCGATAACACCGAACGAGTATTTTACACCAGCCTGACTTGCACCGCGTGCCATTCCGATTGATGCACCCATGCAGACAATTGATTCAGCAGCATTAAGAGGAGCCGCACCGCCAAGAGCATAGCAGCCGATATCTGCATTCACAGTAACATTGTCTTTGCCGGCTTTTTCAACAAGAGCCGCAACAGCATTGTTAAGTGAGGTGTAAGAATCCATGTGAGGGCAACCGTTGCACAACTGTGGCGGACGTCCTGGAAGATTTGCGCAAAAATCAGCGACAGCGGCTGTTTCAGAGAGAACAGTTTTGTTAGGTTCAAGCCCCAATGCCTTGCGCACCAAGTCAGGGTTAAGCTCTCCTGCACGTGGAAGAAGCCCTGTAAATTTGCCGACAACCTTTGTTTTCTGCGGAAGAACGCCGCGGAGCTGCTTTTCGAGGAAAGGCTGGCCTTCTTCGATTACAAGGATTGTCTCCGCTGTATCTGCAAGCTTTTTGAGCGAATCAAGCGGAAGCGGAAGCGTTCCGATGTGAAGCGTAGAAGGAATGCCGAGCCCGGGGAATTTCTTCTCAGAAAAAGCTTTATAGTCTTCAAGATTTTCAAGGAAATAGTTTCTGCCAAGACCGCCTGTTACGATTGCAAGGTCTTTGCGTTTTGGGTTAAGCACAAGCGGATTGCGCTTTGAAGCTGTTGTGTAAGCTACAAGCTCGTCCTGTTTTGCGATCATCCGCTCGTAGTTCTTGCGTGCAAGAGCAGGCAGAAGCATCCATTCTTTGCGGTCAGCCTTTTCAAGCTTGTTCTGTGCGCGGATTTTTGTTTCATCAGCATGAATAACCGCGCGACTGTGAGAAAGGCGTGTAACGAAGCGCATAATTACAGGAACATGGTATTTTTCTGAAACATCAAAAGCTTCAAAAGCCATTTCATAGGCTTCCTGCTGTGTTGTCGGCTCAAAACAAGGAACCATGGCAAAATCAGCGTAAAAGCGGCTGTCCTGCTCGCCCTGACTAGAGTGCATGCTCGGGTCATCAGCAACAGCAATGATAAGACCGCCTTTTATGCCGCAAAGTGCAGCGTTCATAAACGGGTCTGCAGCAACATTCAAGCCGACATGCTTCATTGTAACAACAGCACGGCGTCCTGCAAAAGAAACACCAAGAGCAGCTTCTAAGGCTGTTTTTTCGTTTGAACACCATTGTGCAACAGGTGTCTGTGCATCTTTAGCACGATTACGTTCATAATTGTCAATTAAATACTCCATAATTTCTGTAGACGGAGTACCCGGATAGCCGAAACCGGCAGAGAGACCGGCATGAAGCGTTCCAAGCGCGAAAGCTTCATCGCCAAGCAAAACCATATCTTTCATATTTCTTCCAATTTAAAATTAATCATCAGCCTGCCGCGCATATCGGCAGCAAGCTGAAAAGTCTGCGACGCAAACCTGCCCTTTTCGGAAACTCGGTTAGTTTTCGAAAAGGGCTGCAATTTTTCAGGCTAAAGCCTTACAAAATTGCGTTTTCTAATGTTCGTTTTCGGAAAGCTGATGTTTCCGAAAACGTCTTTGCCCGAAAACTCGGTCAGTCTTCAGGCTCATTCATCATTTTGAGTTGTCTGCAAAAGCCTTATCCAAAATAGCAGAATCTACTTTTGGTGTAAATGCGCTTACAACAGGAACCACAAAGAAAGGAACGATAATTGCAATTGATGCTGCCAAAGCAGAGTTTGCAGCACCCAAAGTCATTGTAAGAATGATTGCAGTGCCTGCACCTGTGTAAAGACCGGCATAGGCAGCGGCTTTTGTAATCTTCTTTGAGTAAATTCCAAGAAGGTACGGCGCAAGAAAAGCACCAGACAGAACGCCCCACGAAAGCGACTGCAAAGTTACGATAAAACCAAGCTGAAGTTTTGAAATAAGGTATGTTGCAAGAATGAATACAACGCTCAAAGAGCGCATCATGATTACAGAACCTTTTTCTGTAATGTCTTTATGCAGATAGCCTTTGTACAAATCTACTGTAATTGAACTTGCGCTTACAAGAACAAGACTTGCAAGAGAGGACATTGAAGCTGACAAAATCAAAAGCATGATAATTGCAAGCAATGCTTCTGGCAGCTGAGAAGACAAAAGATTAGGCATAATCTGGTCAAAGTTGATACCGCCGTTTGCAAGTCTTGGAACTGTATCATTGTCCATAAATACATGGGCAAGAATACCTGAACCATAAGCTGTAACACCGATTACCAACGAGAAAATTGTTGTAATAATTGCTGCTTTTGGAATAACCTGCTCGTTTTTGATTGCGTAGAATTTCTGCACCATCTGAGGCAGACCCCATGAACCGACGCTTGTCATAAAAATGAGTGATGCAACTGTAAGCCAGCTTGGCTGCTGTGCAAGCGGCACATGAAGGTCATAGTTTGTGTTTACAGTCTGAATTGCCTGTGTAAGTCCGCCGGCTTTTACGATAAGCACTGTAAGCATTAAAGCCGCGCCCACAAGCATGATAATTCCCTGAATAAAAGAAGTAACTGTTACGGCAAAATATCCGCCGAGAACAAGGTAAATACCTGTGATAACTACAAGAATAATCAGCGCAAAATCAAAACTGATGTGGAAAGTTGACTCAAAAAGGTGTCCGAGTCCCTTGAAAATACCAGCTGAATAAGGCAAAAGGAAGATAAAAATAATAACAGCTGCAATCATCTTGATATGATCGCTGTCAAAACGTGCTTCAAGAAATTCCGGCATTGTCATTGTGTTCAAATTCTGGGTCATGTGCCGTGTGCGGCGGCCAAGAATAAACCATGCTGCAAATGCACCCACAATTGCATTGCCGATACCGATTAACAGCGCGCTAGGACCAAAACCCCAGCCCTGCTTTCCGGCAAAACCAATAAAGACAGATGCTGAAAAATATGTTGTGCCATAAGCAAAGGCACTCATCCATGGTCCTACAGAACGTCCGCCCAAGAAAAAATCATTCAGGGTTGTAGTTTTTCTCATACCCCAAATACCGACACAAATCATAACTGCAAGAAATACAAGCAGCAAAACAAGACTTGCCATTTGATTCAAAACTCCTTTTTAATCATATCTATATAAATATAGTAGATACAACTGAAGGAAACAAGCTAAATATATAGTGTTTTTACAAAAGCTTAGCAAAATTGTGCCGCTTTACTATACGTTTTATTAGATGAATTAATACTGAAATTTGCCCTTTAAGCATTATCTAATTCATGCTAGAATAGCTGCATGATTACAGATATTCTGCTTGCAGTGGGAGCCGGGCTTCTGCTGCTTATCGGTTTTTTGGGAACATTCGTTCCTGTTATTCCGGGCGCGCCGCTTGCATGGGCAGGCCTGCTTCTGGCGTTTTTCTCAAATCTCTGCAACATCTCTCTGCCGGTGCTTATTGTCTGTGCCATAGCGGCTATACTTGTCTCTGTGCTTGACAACATTTTTCCGGTGCTTGCAACCAAAAAGTCAGGCGGAAGCAAAGCCGGCACAATCGGCGCAACACTCGGTCTTATAGCCGGGCTTTTTATCGGGCCGATCGGCATTATAGCAGGGCCTTTTGCAGGCGCATTTATCGGCGAGCTGATTCACGACAGAAAAAACACTGACCGCGCATTAAAAGCCGCATGGGGCGCATTTTTAGGCTTTCTCTGGGGAACCGGCTTAAAAATGATTACTGTAGCCGCATTCATCGCCGTTTTTGTTATGTCTTTCAAATAAGCACATAAATACGCACATTATAAAGGTAAAAAAATGACTAAAATTGAAAAATACTGGTTTGACTTTCTTAAAAGCCATAACATGAAAGAAGACACATTTTACGCGGGCGAGCTTTCTTTTGAAAACACTGACAATGCTTCTGTTGAAGAACTTGCGCTTATCTTATGCGGAAAAAAGAAAGCTTCAACATCTGCCCTTGAAGCGTTTGAACTTGATAACGAGAAAATCCCGAAATCAGGCTCGTTCTATGTTCTTTCTGACTGGAACGGCGAGCCTAAGGGCGTTATTCAAATTACAGACGTTACGGTGCTGCCTTTTGAAGACGTGACATGGGAAATGGCACAAAAAGAAGGCGAAGACGACTCTCTTGAAAGCTGGCGCGAAAGATACACCGACTTTTTTGATTACGACAGCAGCATAATGGGCTACGAATTTTCGCCCTCAATGCCTGTCGTATTCGAATGTTTTCAGCTGATGAACTAGCCGCACCACAGCTTTGGCTCGGCCGGCCACAACCATGGCAAATTACACGCGCTCAAGGAGAATCTGCTCGGAGGCGCTGCCTGCCCACATGTTTGCAAAAAGCAGGCCGTAGTACATAAGTTCTTTGGCGCTGTAGATTTTTCCTGTTTTGGTGTCTTTGTAGGCAGCGTTCTCGTCCAGCCCTTTTAAACGTAGCACAATTTTTGGCGCAAGTGCCTCTGCATAAACCCACGAAACCGTAACAACGGCAAAAGACTTGTCTTCTGCAACATTCATCCAGGCAGCATATTTCTCAACCTTGTCAGATTTTTCCCATGGAGAAACCAGACGGTAAAAACTGCCGTACTGCACAACCGTTCTTATCTTTTTGTAGAGTTCCGAATATTCTGCAATCTGCGCAATTTCATCTTTTGAAAGCTTGGTCATATCAAGCTCGTAGCCGTAAGTTCCGGCCATTGCCGTAAATGCGCGCTGTGCAAGCGGCGTAATGCGCGCAGTCTGATGGTTCGGCACAGCTGAAACATGGCAGGACATTGCAGACGGCGGATAAACAAGCGTTGTTCCGGCTTGAATTGAAATGCGCGAAAGTGCGTCTGTATTGTCGCTCGTCCAAATCTGCGGCATATAGTACAAAATGCCCGGGTCAAACCTGCCGCCGCCCGAAGCGCACGACTCAAACAGTATATGCGGAAACTTTGCCGTCAGCCGCTCCAAAAGGCTGTAAAGCCCAAGCACATAACGGTGCGCAACTTCCTGCTGATGCTCTGAATCAAGCGCGTCAGAATGAACGTCTGTCATGTAGCGGTTAAAATCCCACTTTATATAGGAAATTTCAGCCGAAGCAAAGACAGCGGACAAAGTCTCAAAAAGATAGTCCGTTACTTCTTTGCGGCTCAAGTCAAGCATAAGCTGAGTGCGCGCAAGGTACATTTCTCTGCCCGGAATGTGAATGCACCAGTCAGGATGCGCCTTATAAAGCTCACTTTCAGGCGAAACCATCTCAGGCTCAACCCAAAGACCAAAGCCCAAGCCGCGCTTTTTCATTTCAGAAGCAATATAAGACAAGCCGCCTTTCAGCTTCTGCGTGTTCACAAACCAGTCGCCCAAAGCACGCCTGTCGTCAAACCTGTTGCCAAACCAGCCGTCATCAAGAACGAACATCTCAACACCGGCGGCTTTTGCGGCATCGGCAAGCTCGCAAAGCTTTTTCTCGTTAAAATCAAAATAAGTTGCTTCCCAGTTGTTGATTACAATCGGGCGCGGCTTGTTTTTCCATTCGCCGCGGCAAAGCCGTTCTCTGTACAAATCGTGAAAAGTGCGGCTCATCTGACCGAGCCCGTCTTTGGAATAGACCATGACAACTTCTGGCGCAACAAAGGCTCCACCGGCTTCTAGGTTCCAGCTGAAATTATACGGGTTTATTCCCATAGAAAAGCGCGCCGATTCAGTGTAATCAACGTCGATTCTTGCCTCAAAGTTTCCGCTGTAGACAAAATTAAAACCGAAAACTTCGCCCGAATCTTCAGAAGCATCTTTTGAAAGCAGCGCGACAAACGGATTCTGGTGATGGCTTGAAGAACCGCGCCTGCTTTCTATGCCCTGCGTTCCAGGCACAAGGTCTCTGATGTAAACTTTGCGTTCCCTGCCCCACGCGCCCGACATCTGAAGCATTCTAAAGTCTGAACTGGCAAAATCAATGCAGGCGCTCATCACCTTTTCAAGCTTAATTTTGTCAGCCGTCTTGTTCTCAACTTGAACCCAGCGGCAGATTACGTCGCGCTCAGCCCAAACCGCATAAAAAAGTGTAACATAAATATCATACACCGTATCTTTAAGCTTTAGCGCAAGTGTCTGAACTTCGCCGTCATTCAGCGTGTATGTTGCAGGCATGCCTTTTAACGGCGGTTTTCCTCCTATTATTTGGTGCGAAAAATAGCGCAAATCAAGGGTGTTCGTGCCGTCTTTTAAGGCGGCTTCTATTGCGCAAGGTCTAAAATCACTTTTGCCGGCTGTGCCGTATTCCTGCGGCAAAGTGTCAAGCGACAAATTACGGGGATCTAAATCAGGCGGAAGATTCACACCGCGGTCAATTTTCCATATAGAGGAATTTCCACTCCATTTTTCTATGCGGCGCCCCCAGCCTGAATGCGACACGATGCCGTCTTTTAAAAGCGAAATAATATAGCTTGAAGACGGTGTATTAAGCAAAAAATATGATTCTTCACCGTTTCCGCATTTTTCAAAAATGATTCCCATTTTTCCCCCTTAAAGCAGATGCAATCCTGCGTTTTTCTATTATAAGGCAAGATATAGGAATTTTGAAAATAAAAAAAGCAGCCCATTTCAGAGCTGCTCTGTGTCAGTCTTATTCAATTACGAAAGTTCTGCCTTCGTAAAAGAAGATTGAATGTGCAAGATAGCGCCTTACGGCTTCGTACAATACATGGCGCTCAACGTCTTTTCCCATGCGGATAAACTCATCGATTGAGCGTGTGTCATTTACGCGTATTACGTCCTGATAGATAATCGGGCCCTGGTCAAGGTCTTCTGTTGCAAAATGGCCTGTTGCGCCAATAATCTTTACGCCCTTGTTCCATGCCTGATGATACGGTTTTGCGCCGCGGAAAGCCGGCAAGAATCCATGATGAATGTTGATACAACGGTTGTGCCAGCGTTTGCAGAAATCGCCGCTCATAACCTGCATGTAGCGGGCAAGCACAACAAAGTCAATTTTGTATTGCTGAAGAATTGCCTCAAGGTCAGCTTCATACTCTGCCTTGCCTTTTGCAGGGTCAACCTGATAAAACGGAATGTGGAACGAGGTTGCTACATGAGCCAAATCCGGATGATTCGAGATAATTACCGGAATTTCGCAGTCCAACTCACCGTCTGCATATTTAAGCATTAATTCGTAAAGACAGTGGCTTGTCTTAGAAACAAGAATAGCAACACGCTTTTTTACAGCCATGTCAAAAACATGCCATGTCAGCTCATATTTTTCTTCAAGTTTTGCAAAAGCTTTTTTAAATGCGTCTAAATCAAAGTTTTCTGTTGCTTCAAATTTGATTCTACAGAAAAACATATTGATGTCTACGGCCGTATGCTGTGCCAAATTAAGAATATTTCCGCCATTCTCAGAGATGCAGCCACTCACTGCCGCAATAATTGAGTTCTGGTCTGCACATTGAATTGTTAAAACATAGGTATTTGTGTTCATAAAACAAATATAGCACAAACCGAAATCTTGTTAAACCGGTTTTCAGAATATTATGCAGCTTATTCAGCCGACAAATGCGTTTACCGAACACAGACGAATAACTTAAGCTTCTTTTACAGCCTTTGTTTCCCTCTTTGCCGTTATAAATTTGTGGATAATAATGAAATCTGGGTGTAAAATAAATGTACTATGGATGACTTTGAATCTCAGAATAAAAAACTTGTTCTTGTTGTTGACGATGAAGAGATAAACCGCGAGCTTTTGGGAAATATCCTTCATGAAAAATACCGCGTTGAATATGCCGCTGACGGCGAAGAAGCAATGCAGCTCATCAGGCGGGACAGAAATATTCTTTCGTGCATTCTGCTGGATCTTTCTATGCCTAAAAAGAGCGGCATGGAAGTTTTGACAGAAATCAGAACAGACAATATGCTCAACCATATTCCTGTTATGATTCTTACGGCACATCAGGAAGCCGAGATTGAAAGTCTTGAGCTGGGTGCATACGACTTTCTGGTAAAGCCTTTTGAAATGCCGCGTCTTATTCTTGCACGTATTGCAAAGACAATTCTTCATGCAGAAGAAACTTACATTATACGTGAGACCGAAAAAGACAAGCTTACAGATTTGCCGAACCTCAGCTTTTTCAAAAGACTCTGCGAGCTTGAGCGCATGAACCTTAAGAAAATAAACGCAAAACCTGCATACGCATATTTCAATGTAGTCAACATGAAAGCGTACAACAGCCATTACAGCTTTTCTGAAGGCGACAAATTTCTGCTGCTCATTGCGAATATGCTTCAGTCATTCTTTATAGACATGCCGATTTGCCGCATTAGAGACGACCACTTTGTTGTAATGGGCAATGCAAATGAATTTCCAAAACAGATTCCTGCTTTTCTTGAAAAAATAAGAACCATAGGCCGCGGCAAGGCTGCTGATTTTCAGGTTGGACTTTATGTAG
>CAMJMF010000120.1 GCA_946406925.1 uncultured Spirochaetales bacterium
AAAGATGAAACTATAAAGCTGCTTGATGACTTTTTCAGCAAGGCTGTATTTGAATAATGCGCATGGGCTTTCTGCATAGATTTGCTTATGCAGAAGCCGCGCGGCTTAGCTTAGGTTAAGCTTAAATGCAGTATTCGTAGCCTGCAAAGCTCTTGTTTTTTTGCGCCAGGCTTTCCAGCGTTATTGAATCAACGTAAGAATTGATTTTTTCCTCAAATTCTGTCCAGAACATTTCGTTGCCGATTGACTCAAGATGATTGTTCTCTGAATTGCTCCGCGGCGAAAGTTCGCCTTCCATGGCGCGCAGAATTTCACCGATTGTATAGCTGTTTGCAGGGCGGTTAAGTTTGTAGCCGCCGTTTGTTCCGCGCGAGCCTGTGATAAGCCCTGCTTTTACAAGATGCGTCAGAATTTGTTCCAGATATTTTATGGAAAGGTTTCTGCGGTGAGAAAGTGTCTTAAGCGGAATAAACGCATCAGACGAAAGCTCGGCTAAATCTGTCATAATCAGCAATGCATATTGCCCGCGTGTAGAAATTTTAAGCATCTTTTTTCTCCATTGAAAATTCCCGGCTTATGCGGTCAAGGGCTTCTTTCAAAAGCGCGCGCGGAGTGGCAATGTTTATGCGCTGATAACAGCTGCCTTCCTGCCCGAACATTGTACCGCGGTCAAGCCAGACTTTTGCCTTGTTCACGATAATGTCATCAATTTCAGCATCAGGGTAGCCGAGCGCAGAGAAGTCCAGCCACAAAAGGAATGTACCTTCAGGTTCTATAAGCCGCACTTTTGGCAGATTCTCCGCAAGATAAGAACGCACAAACTCGATGTTTTCCAGAAGGTGTTTTTTCAAGGCTTCAAGCCATGGCTTTCCCTTCTGATAAGCTGCAAGTGCTGCCGTCATGCCCATAAGGCTCGGTTCATCGTAGCCAGTCTTGTCGCGTTCCGCATGAAAACGCGCTCTTAGAGCCGGATTCTTTATAAAATTGGTTGAAAACTGCAAGCCGGCAAGGTTAAAGCTTTTACTCGGCGACATTGAAACTATGCTGTTTTGGGCAGCCTTTTCTGAAAGTGTAGAAAAAACTGTGTGTCTGTTCGGCTCATAGACAAAATCATTGTGAATCTCGTCTGCAAATACAATCACATTATGCCTGAGGCAGATGTCAGAAAGGCGCTCAAGCTCGCTTTTGGTCCAGACGCGGCTTACAGGATTGTGCGGGCTGCACAAAATAAAAAGCTTTACGTTGTTTTTTTCTATTTTATTCTCAAAATCTTCAAAATCAATCTGCCATTTTCCGTCTTTTTCAAAAAGCGAAGATGTAACAGTCTTGCGGTTGTTTGCTTCTATCATGTTCTTGAACGGATAATAGACAGGGCTTTGGATAATGACTGCCTCGCCTTCTTTGGTAAAAGCTTTGATTGCACAGGCTATTGCAAACACCACGCCCGGCGTTGTTACAACTTCGCGGCGCTCAATTTTAAAGTTGTGTTCTGTTTCCATCCATTGTGCAAGAGCTTTATAGAAGTTATCGTCCAAACAGGAATATCCAAAAATTCCGTGATCAACTTTCTTATGAAGTGCTTCAAGAATTGCCGGTGATGTCGGAAAGTCCATGTCGGCAACCCAAAGTGGAAGCACGTCTGCCGGCTTTCCGCGTGCAACGGCAAGATCTGTTTTTATGCAGTTTGTGCCGTGTCGGTCAATTACGGTGTTAAAGTTGTATTCCATAATTTTAACTCCAATATTTTCAAAAAAAATCGTTTTTCCTATTGACTTGCTAGGTTAATTAAAGTATAAATGTAATTGCCTACTAAGTCAATAGGTTACAAAATTATTAGAAATGGAAAAAACAGTCATAGTGTAGCAGAACAGCGTAACTGCATTCTGCCTTATACAGCGGACACGGCGACTGGCTGTTTTATTTATAGGAGCAATTATGGCAAAAATTCTGGACCAACCGCGTTACAAATGTGCACTGGCGGCAATGCAGACTGTTCAGGCAATTCCGGGGGCTATTCCGATTCTGCATTCGGGCCCGGGCTGTGCTGCAAAATTGAACGACAACAACGGAACAAGCGGGCGGTATAGTCCGAACATTTTTCCGTGTACTTCAATAAGTGAAAAGGAAGTTGTTTTTGGTGGAAGCAACAAACTGCGCTCTACTATAGAAAATGCGCTCAAAGTTATAGATGCTGACCTTTTTGTAGTTCTTTCAGGCTGTACTGGTGAAATTATTGGCGACGACATTGAGGAAGTTACCGGCAATTTTGCTGATGCAGATAAACCGGTTATCTGGGCAAAAACACCTGGTTTTAAGGGAAACAACTATGTCGGTCACGACTGGATTTTGAAATCAATTTTTCAGCAGTATCTTGAACGCGATGAAATTGCCGCTGACGAAGGTGAAAAAGAGAAGGGGCTTGTAAATCTTTTTGTTGCGCCTCCTCAGCAGGACCCTTACTGGCTTGGAAATCTGCGTGAAATTGAATCGCTGCTTTCTGCAATAGGGCTAAAACCGAACACAATCTTTGGTTTTGGCCGCGGGCTTGATAATCTTAAAAAGATTCCGCAGGCAGAATTCACGATTTTGATTTCGCCTTGGGCTGGGCTGGACAGCGCAAAATATCTTGAAAGAAGATACAGCATTCCGCTGCTGCAGTACCCTGTTCTGCCGATTGGCGCAACTGAAACAACAAAGTTTTTGCGTGCTGTTCAGGAATTTACCGGCGTAGACAAGAACCTTGTTGAAAAGGTAATCACAGAGAAAGAAGCAGAATTCTACTATTATATAGAACGTTTTGCAGATACACTTTTGGAAACCCGAATTCTTGGTAAACGCTTTACTGTAGCAAGTGACAGCCAGTATGCAATTGCCGTTACAAAGTTCCTTGTAAATGACATGGGCTTGTTTCCTGAGAAAGTCTTTATTACAGATGATGCGCCGAAGTCTTTTCAGCAGAAGATTACAGACGAGCTGAATAACTTGAACTATGGAATTACAACGCCTGTTCAGTTTACTACAGACGGTCATGACATTCACGAACAGATTAAGGCTGCTGACTTTGCAGGAACACCGCTGATTCTCGGTTCAAACTGGGAAAAGAAGCTTGCTGTTGAGCTTGGTGCCCACTTTGTGAATGTAAGCTACCCGATGCTTGAAAAGCTTGTAATCAATGATCACATTGCCGGCTATTCTGGAGGTCTTCACCTTCTTGAACAGATTTTCACTGCCGCAATGAGCAAGCTGAAGTTATAGAAAAAGATTGCCGGGACAAGCCGGTGAATCTGTAAAATTAGGAGAACTTATGCCATTTAATTTTAGTAATGCAAATATAGCGATACGCGAGAACCGCCTTGGTTCTATCACAGGATTTGTTGGTGACTTGCAGACATTGGTAAGCAAGTCTGAAGACGGAACACTCCGCAACCGCGAGCGCTGCTTCAGCCAGTCAAGCTCATGTCTTTCGGGCTGTGCTTTGAACGCACTTGCCGCAATCAGAAATGTTGCGGTAGTTTACCATGCGCCGGCAGGTTGTACTGCAATGGCTAGCAACGATGCCGTAAAATTCGGGCAGATTGCGGCGCGCGTAAACAAGACAACAAATTCAGTTTTTGTCTGCACCGATTTAAACGAAAAAGACACCGTTTTCGGCGCAACAAATGATTTGAGAAAAATCATTCAGCACACTTACGAAACCTATAAGCCTGATGCAATCTTTGTTTCAACAAGCTGTGTTTCAGGTGTAACAGGTGAGGATGTAGACGGTGTTGCAAGCGACCTTGACGCAGAACTGCCTATTCCGGTAATTCCAGTTCACTGTGAAGGTTTCAAGAGCCGCATTTGGGCAAGTGGCTTTGATATTTCTGACCACGCTGTTCTGCAGGGAATTGTACAGCCGCCGAAACAGAAGCGCCGCACAATCAATATCAAGAACTTTTACGAAAGCGCCCGTCCGCAGATTACCAAAATCTTTAACGAGGTTTTTGATGCCGAGCCGCAGTTTCTTTATTGTAACTCGACAATTGAAGAACTCAGCCATTTGAGCGAGGCTCTTTGTACAGTTTGTATCTGCGGCACTTTGGGAACATATCTTGGCAACGCACTCGAAGAAACTTACGGTGTTCCATACGTCCGCACATTGAACCATTCTGGTATTACCGGCTTTGAAACTTGGCTCCGCGCAATCGGCGACACAATCGGTAAGCGCGCAGAAGTTGAAGCTTACATTGAAAAGCAGCGGGCAATTTATATTCCGCAGATTGAAGAAGTTACAAAGCAGTTGAAAGGTCTGCGTGCAGTAATCGGAATGGGTCCTGGCTTTACTTATGAGATTGCCCGCGTTCTTCAGGAATTCGGAATGACTGTTGAGTATGCCCTCGCATGGCACTACGACTACAAGTATGACAACGGAAAAGTTCCGCCTGCACTTGAACATCTTTTGAAGACTTCTCCAAAAGACATGAAGGTTGCGGTTGCAGACCAGCAGAACTACGAAGTTTTGAACATTCTTAATCACTTTAAGCCTGATGTTTATTTCAGCCGTCACCCGGGTACAACTGTCTGGGCAATCAAGCAGGGTTATGCGGCAGTATTCGTTGCAGATGAATACACCGTATTCGGCTACGAAGGAACTTTGAGTTTTGCAAAGCTTATCCGCGACACTGTAACAAACCGCAGCTTTGAGAAGAATCTTGCTGCCAGAATCAAGCTTCCGTACACAAAGTGGTGGTACGAGCAGAACGCTGACAAATTCATCAAAGAAGAACCAAAAAAATAGAGGCATGAAAATGGCAAAAAAGATTAATGATTCCTTGACAGAACTGATTGGAAATACACCGCTTGTCCGTCTTCACGGCTATGAAAAAAAACTTGGGCTTAAGGCACATCTGCTTGCAAAAGTGGAATATTTCAATCCTATTGGAAGCATTAAAGACAGAATAGTCCTGCGAATTATTGAAGACGCCGAAAAAGCCGGAAAAATCAAGCCGGGTGTAACAACTCTTGTTGAATACACAAGCGGAAACACCGGAATAGCGGTAAGTGCAATCGGCGCTATGAAAGGCTACAAAGTTGCAATCTATCTGCAGGAAGGTGTAAGCAAAGAAAGGCTTCAGGTAATGAAGGCTTTTGGTGCCAAAGTTCAGAAAATTAGTGAAGTGCCTGAATTGCAGGACGCCCTGAAGGCTACAAACAATGACTTTGTTGCTGCTACAAATCTTTTGAAACAGCATATCCGCGATAGAGTTGCAGCCGGTGATGATATTTTCTTTGTTGACCAGATGATTAACCCGCTGAATCCGCAGGCTCATCACGACACAACCGGCGAAGAAATCTGGGAACAGACAGAAGGCAATCTTGCAGCAGTTGTAAGTGCTGTAGGAACAGGCGGAACAATCCGCGGTGTAAGCGACTATATCAAGGCAAAAAGCAGCAGCGTAAAAGTTATTGCAGTTGAGCCTGCTTTAGATGCAACAGCTCTCACCGGCATTCACAACTTTACAGAAGTGCCAGAAGAGCGCGTGCCTATAGCATTAAAGAACAAGCTCGGCATTTATGACGAAGTGCTTATCGGCAGGGTAGAAGGCTCATTTGAAGCAGCGCGCACCGTAGCAAAAACAGATGGAGTTCTTGTAGGCAACTCAAGCGGTGCAGCGCTCTGGGGAGCAACAGAACTTGCAAAGCGCCCAGAGTACGAGGGAAAGAATATTGTTGTTATTTTCCCAGATACAGGACTTCGCTATTTGTCGACCGATCTCTTTAAGGAGTAACCGGCCGACCTTAAACACATGACATTACAGCAAATAAAATACATTCTGGGTGTCGCTGATTCGGGGTCTTTTAACAAGGCCTCGGAAAAACTTTTTATTTCGCAGCCGTCACTGACAAGCGCTGTGCACGATGCTGAAGCTGAACTTGGTTTTCAGGTTTTCAACAGATCTGCACGGGGCGTTACAGTGACAGAGCGGGGACAAAGTTTTATTAAGGACGCCCGGGACTTATTTAAAAAATACGAAGAACTACTCAACAAACACTGCGGCACTGAAAAAAAGAAATTTTCCGTTTCTACACTCTATTATGCTTTTGCACGAAAGGCCTTTGTAGAAATCGTAAAAAAGTTTTCTTCCCAAGGCTTTGATTTTGCCTTCTGCGAAAAAAAAGCCTCTGATGTAATTGATGATGTTGCAAGTGAAGCAAGTACAATCGGCATATTATATCTGAGCGATTCAAACCGCGAAGAAATCAACAAAAGCCTGAAACTCAACAAGCTGGAGTTTCATCACCTCACTGAATGTAATGCTTTTGTTTATCTCCATGAAAAACATCCTCTGGCGAAAAAGGAAAGTCTTTCGCTAAAAGAACTTCAGGACTATCGATTTGTAACTTTTGATACAGACGATGTAAAATCATTTTTTTCGGATGAAGTAATCTCACAGTACGGACTTGATAAAGCAATTACTGTAGCAGACCGCGCAACAGAATTAAATCTTATTGAACAATTAAACGGTTATACATTTCTTTCCGGAATCTACGGAGAGGACGCTGGCGATTCAGGCGAAAACTTTGTTCTTATTCCCCTTCAGAATCTTGATGAAAATATCAGTCACTGCTTTGAACTTGGCTACATAACAAAAACCAGCCAGCGCATGAATGACATCAGCCTCACCTACATTGACGTGATTCGACGTATTCTGCATATAGCCGGTTTTACATGTTAAATCAAAAAAACAGGTTACGATAAAGCAACAAATTTTCTAATTCTGTGAGTAACCCCCAGCCGTTCACAAAGGCGGGTACATTCTTCTTCATCTTCTTTTGTGATTGTTGTAGCTACTGTACTTAAAATAACCTTTGGAACGTAATTTTTTGCCTGTTCCGCAAAGCTTAAAAGTGCAGGGAAAGCTTTTTCTTTAAAGACTGGACGGACGGTTTTTTCGTAAATTTCGGGATTGCTTGAATTAAGACTGATTGAAACTGCATCGATTTTTCCGGCTAGAAGCGGAGCAACCGGCTTTTTGTTGATTAAATCACAAAGACCGTTGGTGTTGATTCTGACCGGGAGAGTGTAATTTGCTTTTAGAAATGAAGCGACTTCGAGCAGCACATCAAGGGCTTCGGTTGGTTCGCCGTAGCCGCAAAAGACAAATTCTTTGTAGCTTTTGAACCGCTCTGTCTTTGATTCTTCTTTGATTGCGTCAATTACTTCTTGTGTAGATGGTTCGCGCTCAAGCCAGAGTGTGTCTACATTGTCAAATTCTGCGTCTGCTGCCCGCTGCCTTATGCAGAAAGTGCACGCGCATGGGCAGCGGTTCGTAAGGTTGATATAAAGCCCGTTGTATTCGGGATAGATAATTGTCATGCCTTTTGTCATAGTGCTATCTTTTTTGTTTTCCAAATTTACTTAAATGTATGATCGGGCATTAAGTTTTTCCCAATAATCCTTATATGCGTATTTATCGAATGTACCTATCAGAAATTCTTTAGAATTGATAAATCCCAGTTTTTCAAAGGCTGATTTTCGTTCAACGGCATACAATGGAATTTTTGTTATTATTTTATCTGTGTCAAATAAATCGTATGCGGCAGGAACAATAAGACTTGCAATGCATTCAATAGCTTCTGCTGTTTCATAATCGCTTCTTAAATCAAGTCTAAGAACTCCTGCATGATTAAAAAAATCATCAGCTATACGGTGGAATAGCTCAATTGAACCTATAATTTTATCAGTATCTTTTTCAATGATTACCCAGCGTACAAACCATTTTGATTTATATGAATCCAGCCAAAATTTTACGGCTTCATTCATTCGTTCTATTGTCGGATAATAAAAGTTGTCGCCATGACAATTATCACTGTTGAAAAATGGAAGTGACTTTTTGTCGCTATAAATTTTTAGTAAGTCACCTGCATCTTCCTTTAGAACAAAGCGCAGGAGATATTTTTCATTTTCTAAAACCGGAACTTCTTCATATACTGATTTCAATTTCTTTAATCCTTAACGGCTACAGCTTCAATTTCAACAAGCGCATTTTTGGGCAGAGCGGCGACTTCAAAGCAACTGCGGGCAGGTTTTGAGACAAAATATTTTTCGTAAACCGCATTAAATGCGGTAAAATCTGAAATATTTGCAAGAAAGCAGGTTGTCTTAACCACTTTTGAAAAATCTGTTCCGGCGGCTTTCAAAATCTCACCGAGGTTTTTGATTGCCTGCTCTGTCTGCGCTTCAATTCCTTCTGCTTCAATTGTGCCGGTCTGCGGATTGAGCGGAATCTGACCGCTTGTAAACAAGAAGCCGTTTGCAACAATTCCCTGAGAATAAGGACCGATTGCTGCCGGTGCGGTTTTGGTTTCGATTGTTTTCATATTTTTCTCCCGTTGTTTTTAGAATACACAATATTTTTTTTCTATAGCTTCAATAGTAAAAATTTATAAATATTAAAAATCTATAACTCCCATAGAAAATTAATATTTCTCAAAGTTCCGCAATTTCTGTATAACATTTTTTAACCTACTTATCAAGTGGGAATATAGAAATGGAGTGATACAAAATGGGAGCAATTCGCGTTGCTGCTGAAAAAACCAAAAAATTGTTTTCTCAAATTTTTGTTAGCTCCGGTTTAAAAGAATCTGATGCTCTGACAGTTGCGGACAATCTTGCTCAGGCAGAAATACGCGGAATCCGTTCGCATGGTCTTGTGCAGGTTGCAAATTATTCCACTTTTATGCGGAATGGAAAAATAAACTGCAATGCAGAGAGCAGAACCCTGTCAGAATCAGATTCTGCTCTTGCAATAGATGCCGATTTTGCGCCCGGCTCTGTTGCAGGGCTTTAAGCAAAACAGAAGACAATTGAAAAAGCCAGAGCAGAGGGAATTTTGCTTTATGACGGTGTAGCCGGAGAAATAAGCCGGACACTGCATGAGCTTAATATAACTGAATCATTGGATTCAGTGAAAAAATAAACAGAGGTACAGCCTCAAGAGGAGCAAAAAATGAAAATGATTTAATCAAAGAAAATGAAATGAATAAAATAGATAAAAAAATTTTGGATAAAAATAATTTGGAAGAATGTAATGAATATATAAGAAATGCACTTAAAAAAGCGAAAGAATTAAATAAAGAAAATGATATAATTAATGAAAAAATAATGGAATCAAAAAATAAAATTAAAAATTTAATCGAAAATATTCAAAATTTAGAAAAGGAACAAGATGTTATTAAAGAAAAGTTAGCCTTTATATATAATGGCTGTTCTGATTTAATTGACTTCTTGGAAAAAAATGATTTGATTCTATTTTTTTATCCCCATAGA
>CAMJMF010000121.1 GCA_946406925.1 uncultured Spirochaetales bacterium
ACTGTAGCAATGCGGAGAGCGAAACATTTTTTGCCGAGAAGAGCGTTTCCACCGTAACCTGAACCATAAGACCAGATGAGGTGCTCTTCAGGGAACTGGCTGATGTATTTGTGTTCAACGTCAGCACAAGGCCAGATGCCGTTGTCTGTTTCGCCGTTGTTCAATGGTTTACCAACTGAGTGGAGACATGGAACAAAGTCGCCGTCTGTACCGATTACGTCAAGAACTTTCTTGCCGGCGCGTGTCATAATGTCCATGTTAAGAACAACGTATTCAGAGTCTGTAAGTTCGATACCGTTCTTAGAAATTGGTGAACCGAGAGGACCCATGCAGAAAGGAATTACGTACATTGTGCGGCCGTGCATACAGCCTTTGTAAAGACCTTTCATTGTTGCTTTCAATTCTTTCGGGTCAATCCAGTGGTTTGTTGGACCAGCATCTTCTTCTTTTACAGAAGAAATGAATGTGCGTCCCTCAACACGGGCTACGTCGCTAGGAAGCGAGCGGAAAAGGAAGCTGTTCGGCTTCTTCTTGAGAGGTGTTGCAAGTCCTGCTTTTACGCATTTCTGCATCAAGCGGTCATACTCTGCTGTAGAACCGTCGCAAACGTAAACTTCGTCCGGTTCACACATCTTTACACATTCTTCAACCCAAGCTTTGATTTTTGGGTTTTTAATGTCATTAAGTGTCATGTAAGACTCCTATAAGATCCGGCCTTTGCCGGAAAAAAATACACTATAAGGATGAATCCTCAAATAGAGATAATAGCTTTTTAATATGAAAAATTCAATGGCAGAATAAACTTTAAAATGAAAACAGCCGCCGAATTTTACTTCGACGGCTGCTGGAAAAAAGGTTTTGTGTATTTTTAGCTGCACTAAGCTTAAATCATGAAATCTACAGCGTTTCCTGTTAAACCGGCAGGAATTACAGCATACGGATTAGTTTTTGCTGTAGTAAGCTGTGTCTGAAGTTTAGCCTGATAATCAGAAATCATACTGTCAAGCTGTTCTTCTGAAAGACCTTTTATGTTAATTTTTCCCGCTGTTGTTTCAACTTTTGAAGCTGAAACTTTATCAATCAGCGTATTGAGCATATAAACTTTGTTGAGCGAAATGCCGCTTGAATCTTTAGGATCTGCATATCCTGAAATATGTTCCAGCTGGGAATAAATCACCATAGATGGTTTTACAGGAATGGCTACTTTTCCGCTTGCATTATGCATTGATGCATAAGAGTATGAATATGTGCTTAAAAGACCAGATGTCATCTCTACCATGGTGAACCTCCTATATGGATTTCGTCTTTTTAAACTGTAAAAAAAGTTTTAAGTGCAATCATGCTGCACTTCATTTATGTTATCGGAGTATTAAAAAAAAACTTTAGAAAAAAAAAGACTTTCCGTTGTTTGGAAAGCCTTTTTTTGATAGGAAAAACTGAAGATTAGACGTTTTTTCCTTCTGTAAGGAAAATCTGCATTAATGACACGAACAGATATAGCTTTTTATAAACTGCTGCCATCATGTTCTTGATCGGCGATTCTGCTGCGCGCTCAACTTCCTTCCAGTTTATAAGAAGCTCTGCTTTTGGGTTTGTGCAGTCATCAATAAGAAGCTTAAGATATTTAGCAAAAAGCACCAAATCCTGTGCGCCTCTTGTAAGAATGTAATGAGCTTCCTGGTTGATGTCTCTTCCGCTTGGCAGCAGAGGTCTGTTTTTGCCAGAACTTATTGCAGTACCTACAAATTCATCAAGTACAGTAATCTGGCTTGAAAATTCAAGGAATTCATTGTATGCGTTAGAAACCTGTTTAGATCTGTCCTGGTCTGTCCATTTTCCGCGCATAATTACAAGATCATAAACTTCACGGACATCTTTCTTAAAGTAGTCGTTGAGGAATGCCTTCATAAAGTTTAACGGCTGACAATATGCAAAACGGAGTGTAGTGCGTTTTGCGTTCAAAGCCTGTGATTCTTCTGTGTAGTTTTTGAGCATTACAACTTTTGTGTTGCCGAAAAGTGCTTTCAAAAGTTCATCTGTCTTAGAATTTGCTTTTTCAGTTGTAAGCTTTTTAAGAAGATTCTCAACTCTGTTGCGGGTTTGTTCTATATATGTATCAACGATATGCTCTGCTTTTTCTTTAGCCTGATATCTGTAATCCGGGTTTTCAGAAATATAAGCTATCATCTGCTCAAATATTTCACTTGTACGTACATCTGAAATTCTTGAAAGAATTTTGTTCCATACTGAAGCAGGAAGAACTTCTGTTGCTTTATATTCCTTGATGAATTTGAACATTGCCGGCCAGTTTGCTTTTGAGCGCAGAGGCCATGCAACTGCCATAAAGTCTTTCAAATCATCAACAACATAATCGCCTTTTATAGCTTGAAAAGCAGGTGTGCTTGTAAAGTCTCTTTCATGAAAACTTGAGTCGAATTTTTTGAGCAAAAAGTAGTAGTCAAAAGTTACGAATGAGCTGAATGAAATAAAAAGGGTATAAAGCCCGTTTATTGCGGCAATTCTGTTCTGGTCAAATTCTGCAATTAAGGCGTCCAAGTCACTTTTAACCTGTTTTGAAAGATCCTTGATAGCCATAGTAGAAGCACGCTGTGAAATAGATTCATCGGTGAGAAGTTCTGCTCTTTCTTTCTGTTTGCTTGAAAGCGAATAGTCAATAATGCAGTTCTTTAGTACGTTTACAGCCTGCGGTGTTGCAAGCAAAGCCTGGGCAGGCGAGAGAGCCTTGTATAAATCATAGAACCATTTTGCCATTACCGGCTGTACCTGGTTTTGCTGACATTTGTAGAACTTGTACTTTGATTTGGCGATTTGTTTTGCGATAAGCTTTAATGCGCGTCTCTTTTCAGCTTCAGGGTCTGCAGAAACAAAAAGTCCCCCGAAAAGCTTTGCAAAAAAGCTGTCATCTGTTTTTTTAGTGCTTTTACCCATACTTCTATTATCGGGAAATTTCAACACATGTCAACAGAAAAAACCGTCAAACGCATTATAATGGCTGTTCCTGTGCGGTTTCGTCCTTCTCGCATTGAAGAATCCAGCGTTTAAGCGGAGTAACCCAGTCGTATTCGTTTGTGCCTTCAAGCAGAAGCTGCTCAAAAAGCATGTTGAGGTGCTCGTTGATGAGGTTCTTGTGTTCGTCTGTTATGTCGTCTGCATTTGCAAACATGTTGTTGATAAAATCAACTGCGTCCTGAATGCTGAATTCGCCTTCAAGAATGCAGTTCATCATATAAAGTGCGGCGGCAACGCAGTTTACGCTGTGCTGTTTAATGTACAGAACTGTTTCAGCAATTTCCATTGCCTCGGCGTAAATTTCTGTATTATAGAAATTCTGCTCGGCTTCAGAAAACTGCTCTTCTTTAAAGATGCGCTTAAAATAGGTGAACGTAAGCACTACAACAGAGACATGCAGACTCGGCACACAAAGATAATGCGGGTCGAGCAGTTTTATCCATATGAATTTTCTGTGCGCAATGCCTTCAGGTCTTTTTGTTGTAGACATTCTGAATTTATAGAAGTCTGCAGCTTCTTTATAACAGCGGTTAATAAGCACCAGAAAATCTGAAATGCGTTTTGCTGCAGTTTTCCGCCGTAATGCAATCAGCAGTGCCAGCGGACGCAGCCAGAAATTGATAAAATCAAGATAAATGTCAATGTTTTCCGGCTTAAACGGAATAAATTCGTCAAGAGGGCTGTCGACATGAATAATTTTGGTTTTTAAAAGCCCGAGTCTGCGTCTGAACTGAAGCCAGAAAAAATCTATTGCGGCAGTTGCAACAAACCTCAGCGTAGGTTTCCATGCTGAGGGATGAAACAGAACAAAGAGATATACGTTCAGAGCATGATATTTCTTGACGGGCTTCATCTGTGCTTCTCCGGCTGTTATGCTTTTACTCATGCCCCGAACACCTCTTTGGCGATTTCAACGCTGCGCATTGCGTCTTTGGAATAATAGTCTGCATCAATTTTTTTTGCGTATTCAGCGGTAAGAACTGCACCGCCTACCATTATCTTAACAGTTTTTCCAGTTTCTTTTTCATATTCTCGCAATGCTTTTATAGTCTGTTCCATGCTGGCAACCGTAGTTGTCATGAGCGCACTTAAGCCCACAAGCTTTATGTCATTTTCTCTTACGGCGTTTACAACGCTTTCTATTGGAACATCTTTGCCAAGGTCAATTACGTTGTAGCCGTAATTTTCAAGCATTGCCTTTACGATGTTTTTCCCGATGTCGTGAACATCGCCCTGAACGGTTGCAATAACAATCTTGCCCTTGCTTTCCTGTGCCTCGCCTGATGCTGCAAGGTGCGCTTTTATAACTTCAAAAGCTTTTGCGACAGTTTCTGCGCTCAAAAGCAGCTGCGGAAGAAATTTTCTGCCGCTTTCAAAGTCTTTGCCCACTTCATCGAGGGCGGGCACAATGTGATTGTTTATTATATCAAGCGCTGAATTTGTTTTCAAAAGCTCCTGCGCCGCCGCCCCCGAGCGGTCTTTAAAACCGTTTGCAATAATCGATTTTAAGTCTGAAGCGTCTGCTTTCTGCGCTGGTGCCGCTGATGCAGCCTTGCCGTCAGAAGCCGCCGCAGTTGGTGCAACAGTGTTTGCGTAATTTTCAATATATTCAAGACAGTTCGCATCAAAACCAGCCACTGCCCTAAAAGCCCTGAACGCTGCCATCATGTCCTGCGACAACGGATTGATGATACATGCGTCAAGCCCGGCGGCAAGTGCCTGCGTAAAAAAGTGCGAGTTTATGATTTCGCGGCGCGGCAGACCGAACGAAATGTTTGAGACGCCGAGTACCGTCTTGCAGCCGTGTTTCTGCTTTACAAGCTGAATTGTGCGCAAAGTCTCGCGCGCTTCTTTCTGCTGCGAGCTTATAGTCAGTGTAAGTGAATCAATTACAATGTCTTTTTTCGGTATGCCGTAAGATTCAGCTGTCTTAAAGATAAGGTCTGCAATCGCTAAGCGCTCTTCTGCCGTAGGCGGAATGCCGTTTTCGTCTAGCGCAAGCGCAACGACAGTGCCGCCGTATTTCTTGACAATCGGGAATACAGCTTCCATTGTGTGCTTCTTGCCGTTCACCGAATTGATGAGCGCCTTGCCGTTGTAATAGCGCAAAGCCTTTTCGAGCACCGGCGGCTCGCTTGAATCAATCTGAAGCGGAATTCTGAAAGAGCTTTGCAGCAGTTTGACCGCATCGACCATCATCTGCTGCTCGTCTATGCCCGGCAAGCCGACGTTTACGTCTAGAATGTGCGCACCCGCGTTTATCTGGCTTGAAGCTTCATCAATTATGTACTGCATGTTCTTGTCGAGCAAAGCCTGCTTGAACTTCTTCTTGCCGGTCGGGTTTATGCGCTCGCCGATGATTACCGGCCCGTTTTCAGGCGAACCGATGTCGGCGCTTTCGTTATAAGAGCAGATTATCGTATGATTCTGAAGTTTGTGGTTTCTTTCTATTTTATCTGCTTTAATCTTGTTGACCGCCTGCACCATCGCCTGAATGTGCGAAGGGGTAGTGCCGCAGCAGCCGCCAAGAATGAGCGCGCCGGTCTTAAAGTTTTCTGCTTGGGCGGCGGCAAATTCTTCGGGCTTAACCTTAAAGAACGTCTTGCCGTTTTCTACAACAGGCAGACCGGCATTCGGCTGAACAAGCAGCGGAATCGAAGCGTAATCTGCCATTGTCTTTGTGAGCACGTCTGCATCGGCAAGGCTGCCGCCGCAGTTAAAGCCCGCCGCCTCAACGCCCATGCTTTCCATATAGACAATGGCGGTCAGAGCGTCTGCGCCGGTCAAAGTGCGCATGTTGCTCTGAAACGTGGCAGAAACTATAACCGGCAGGCTTGTGTTTTCGCGTGCGGCAAGCACGGCGGCCTTTGTCTCGTAAAGGTCGCTCATCGTTTCAACAAGCACCAAATCTGCACCGGCTTTTTCGCCAGCAATCATTGTGACCTTGTAGTTTTCGTAAGCCTCATCAAAAGTGAGCGGCCCCATCGGTTCAAGCAGCTTGCCGCTAGAGCTTACGTCTAGCGCAACAAAGGCTTGCTTGCCGCTTTTGGCTATTGCTTCTTTTGCGTTGCGCACCGCCGCTTCGATAATTTCTTCGGTTTTATAAGATGAATCTTCGAGCTTTATTGGGGTTGCGCCGAAAGTGTTTGTCGTTATTATATTTGCGCCGGCCTTAAGATAAGCTGAATGAACAGCCTTAATCAGTTCAGGTGCTGTTATCGAAAGCTCGTCAGGCGCATGGTAATGAACCTCTTCTTTCAGCTCAAAATCAACAAGCTGCACTTTTTCTTTTGCTTGCAGAGACTGAATTATTGTGCCCATGCCGCCGTCAAAAAAGACCGGCTCATGATTGTGGATGTGTTCCTGTAAAAAGTCTCTGAAATTCATGCTGATTCCTTTTTATTCTTAATTTCGGATTGTGCAATATTAGCCAGCATTTGTCATTGTCGGGCTAGACCCGACAATCTCCGGTTCTAACCATCATGCACGGCAATGACACACATTATGCAAATTCGGCATCCGGATTATACAAAAATTCAGATGCTAGGCGTTTTGTGCCGCAACTATATTCGAAATATTGTTCATAATTGAGCGCGCAACGTCAGGCTTGTTCATCGTATAAATGTGAATGCCGCGCACGTCATTGCTTATCAGGTCGATAATCTGATGTGTCGCGTAGTCTATGCCGGCCTGTTTCATCGCCTCGTTTGAAGCGCCGAATTTATCGATTAAGTTGAGAAGCTCGCGCGGCATGAACGCGTTTGACAGCGCAACCATGCGCTTTATCTGCGCGGCGTTCGTTACCGGCATTATGCCTGCAAAAACCGGCTGTGTAATGCCTTTTCGCTGGGCGCGGTACAAGAAATTGTAGAACATGTTGTTGTCAAAAAACATCTGCGTCGTCAAAAACGAACAGCCCAAATCAGCCTTTTGCTTGAGATGATCTAAATCTTCGTCTTTGTTCGTGCATTCCGGGTGGCCTTCTGGGTTGCATGCCGCGCCGATGCAGAAATCTGTTGTCTCTTTCAGTTCTTTGATGAGGTCGTATGCGTATTTGTACTGGTTCGGCGGAACAAAATCAGCATTCGGCGGAATGTCGCCCCGGAGAGCGAGCACATTCTCTATGCCGGCATCTTTAAGCTTTTTGACGGCGGCGGCGACCTGCTCTTTTGTTGATGAAATGCATGAAAGGTGGGCAAGCGCCGGCACATTGCCTTCGTTGTTGATGCGCGAAGCGATGTCTGCCGTGTTAGAGCTTGTGCCGCCGCCCGCGCCGTAAGTGACGCTCATAAAATCCGGGCGCAGGCGCGAAAGCTCAAGCGCGGCATCTACGATAGATTGATATGTCTCTTTATCTGCCGTTGGTTTCGGCGGAAATGTTTCAAATGATACTAATAATTTCTTCTTTTTAAGAATATCTGAAATTTTCATAATAGCAAATTATGCGACAAATTTACGCTTTTTGCAACGGACTAAACTATATACTTGGTTGATTTCACAATATTTACAGATCTGCCAAGAAAAAGCCCTGTTGAAGTACAGATACTTCAAAAAATAGCGCTTCATTCCCGTCGGGAATCTGCGCTTAGACCACAAGAGTGCTTCGCTGCGCTCGCAATTGTGGTCAGCACAGCTTTCCGACTCCATTGCGCACTATTTTTTGAGCTTATGTACATAGACTATGCATATCTTGGCAGATTGGAAGTTCTAGCCTATAATTTCAAAAGCTGTATTATGAAAAAGTTTCCTTGTTTTGATGAAATAAAATTTAGAGGTTCATTTAGAGATTATCAGCAAAGAATTCTCGATAATGCAAAAAAGTATTTAAACGATAAAAAACTTAATATAGTTGCTGCTCCGGGAAGCGGAAAAACAATTCTAGGTCTTGAATTTATCTGCCGTTTAAAATCTGCATGTCTGATTTTGTCTCCTACAACGACAATTCGTGATCAATGGGGAAAGCGTTTTGAAGAAAGCTTTTTGCCTGATAATCAAAAACTGAATGAGTATTTTTCATATGATTTGAACAATCCCAGTCTTATTAATTCCATTACATATCAGGCTCTTTATTCTTCCATAAATAAGATTGCAATTGATGAAGAAGATGAAATTGACTGTTCTAATATTGATTTGCTGAAAGTAATAAAAGAAGCTGAGATTAAGACTGTCTGCCTTGATGAAGCACATCATTTGCAGAATGAATGGCAGAAAGCTCTTGAAAAATTCATTTCGCTTCTTGATAAAGATGTAATAGTTATTTCGTTGACTGCAACCCCGCCTTACGATGCTTCACCTGCGGAATGGAACAGATACAGTTCTGTATGTGGAGAAATTGACGATGAAATTTTTGTGCCGGAACTTGTAAAAGAAGGCACTTTATGTCCGCATCAAGATTATGTTTATTTTAATTATCCGTCATCTGAAGAGCTGAAAGAAATAAGAGCACAAAGAAAATCAAATGATGAAGCAATAAATGAAATAATGAATTTGCCTTTTATAAAAGCTATAATTTCGCGAATTGAATCGATTTATAAAAATGATGAGGAGTATTTTTATAAGAATTATATTTTATTTTTAAGGTGTCTTGTTTTTGCTTCTTTATCTCAGAAAAATGAAGCTGTAAAACTTTACAGAAAAATAACAAGTCAAAAGATAATGCCACATTTCAATCTTGAAAGATGTCAGTCTGCAATTCAGTTTATCTTAGACAGCGACAAAATCTTAAACAATGATGAAAAGAAAGCGGTAAAAACTATTCTTGAAAAGTATTCTGCTTTTGATAGAAGCAAAGTCTGTCTGAATCTTAATGACAAATTAAAAAGAAAAATAGTATCTTCTGTTGGAAAACTCAAAAGCATAAGTGAAATTGTAAAGGCTGAATATGCTTCGCTGAATTCAAAATTAAGGCTTCTTATTCTGACTGATTACATCAAAAAAGATGCTGTCAAAAATATAGGTACAGACAAAGCAATAGATAATATAAGTGTAGTTTCAATTTTTAATGAATTAATCAAACAAGATGAAATCAAAATCGGCGTTGTTTCTGGTTCGCTTGTGATTCTATCTTTAGACATTGTAGAAATATTGGAAGCAAAGAAAATAAGATATTCGTTGGAAAAAATTGAAGGCACTTGTTATGCGGTTTATTCTTTCTCTTTTGGAAATAAAGAT